>JAJFLT010000047.1 GCA_021772555.1 Opitutales bacterium
GCCGACCACATGGGCTGGAGCCTAGAAATCGTCGATCACCTCAAACGGATATTGGACGGGCACGCCGAAAGTCTGCAGAAGGCCCGGAAAATGGGAGTGACCGTGATCGCCGGAAGCGATGCCGGCTCTTGCGGGGTGGCCCACGGAGATGGATTTCTCTACGAACTGGAGCTCATGGAAGAGGCTGGTATGAAACCAATCGAAGTCCTCAACGCCGCCACCGGGGTGAGCGCCCGGCGTCTTGCTTTTAGAGAAACCTTTGGGAGTCTTCAGGCCGGATCGAAAAGCAGGTTCATCCTCACCCGGGACAGTCCCCTTGATACCGTTAAAAACCTGCGTAAAGAAAAATTCTGCGTCTTCGATGGCCATGTGTTTAACGAAACCTGCGAATCCGCCGCAGCAGGACTTTAATTATTATATTTGCTGTTAAAATTTTTACCAAAAAATGACTCCCCGCGAGCGCCATCTTTGTGTCCTGCACGGAGAAAATCCGGATAAACCTAATGTAGCGGCGGCGGATGGACTTCGTTCGGGACCTGCTGGGGGTTGGCTGCGCCGCCTCTCCGCGCGGGGTATGACGATTCTCCATATCGTGCCACCCTATCAGCCGATGTTTTTTTTCGATCATGCCGTCGATCCCGAAATCGAAACCATAGTCTATACGCGCTCCCATTATTTCGAAGACGGGTTAAGAAAGACCAGGCATACACTGGAGACGCCAATCGGATCCGTGCATTCGGTGGTCGGCCACAACCCGGATATTGGTTTGCTTACCGGATCTGTGGAAAGCGCGTTCGTGAAGGAATCGCAGGATTGGCGAATCATCAATTACATCTTCTCCGCCATGACGGAAAACCTGTGCCCGAATTACCAGGAAATGGAGCGGGATCTCGATACCCTGGGAGATGCCGGCTATACCATCGGGGTGATCGACAAGACGCCGTTTCAACGCGCCTGGATCGAGTTGGCATCGCTGGAGAGAATATGCCTGGATATTGCCGACAGTAACGAAGACTGCATTGAGTATTTCCAAATCCAGGAGCAATTTCACCGGCGGGCGGCTGAAATAACGGCCCAATGCCCGTCTGAACACATCCTTTGCATCGACAATATCACCAACACGATTTCACCCCGTTTCTATCGGGATTACTGTTTACCGATCTATGAAATTTATGCCTCCGCCCTGGCTGACGCCGGAAAGGTTTTAGCCGTTCATTTTGATGGCCTCTTTGGACATTTGAAAAGTGAAATAGCTGATTCGCCGTTTCGGATAATCGATTCCTTCTCCACACCCCCGACCGGGGATGTTTCCCTGGCGGAGGCCCGTCGCCTGTGGCCCGAAAAAATACCCTTTGTGAATCTCCCCGCCCATCTGGCCTGGGGCAGCAAGGAGGAGTTGATAGGTGGTTACACCTCGATCCTGGAAGAATGCGGAAACAATATTTTTACCATTGAGCACGTCGAGGATATGCCGGATGAGCAGTTGGAATTGCATCTATCCACCGCGCTTGACGTCTGCGGTTTTTAAAACACGGTGAGTTTTTTCAATAACGATACTCGTGCACGAACCGCGCCAGTGGGAGCATAGTTTCGCGGCTGTCCTCCGACACGTTTTCTACGATACCCAAGGCAAATCCGTTACCCGGATCCGCGTCGCTTAAAATCTGCTTTGCGGCAGCTATTACTTTTTCTGGACCGTAACGGTGCAGGGAGGATGGAAAATTGACCAATAACCCCTTGCCCGGCCAGAACCGGCGCGCTTCGGCTATCGACAGATCACAGTCCGGCGGCGGTGTCAGGGACTCGACAAAGTCCAGTGAGGTCTCGGCCACCAGAGGGGCCAGCAAGCGATTGTCGGCATCGAGATGGGCGCAGGCCAGTTTCCCCTTGGCATGAAGTATTTCGCATCCCTCATGGATCAATGGCAGGCAATATTGCTGGAATCGTTCGGTTCCGATAACATGGGGATCTACGTTGCCGTCAATCACACCGTAACAGGCATTGCTTCCCGCGATGAGTTCAATGCATTTGCGATAACCTTCCGCCATGATTTCCATCAGACGCAAGATGCGCTTCCGGTTGTCCATCCATTCGAGGCAAAAGGTTTCCACACCCATCAAAGTGTAGAGGATCTCATGAATGGGGGTATATACTGACGACGTGCGAGCCATTGTTCGCGCCGCTCCGAAGGCCTTGTCGCATTCGTCAAAAGTATCGTAATCGGAAACAAAATCCCGGTCGGTTAGAAGGCATTCGAGGGCCTCATAATCGTCTGTCGTGGAACAAAGATGCTCCACGCGCCAATCGTCCCTTTCCGGCGTCAGGCGCAGGGTGCTGATGTCACCCGCGGGCGTATGATAAACGGTTCGCCAGGCTGCTTCTCCTTGCTCCGTCTTGTCCCGATATTTTTCTTCCGTGACTTCCCTCCATGTCTGACGCCATCCGGAACTTTTATTCACCACACATACGCCTGTTTCCAGCAATTGATCTCCCAGTTCGCCCCCTGGCCATTTATTGCTCCAGACAACGAACGGGATGCGATCTGGTTTTTCGCCGGCGAGGGCGGTTTTCAATCTTTCGCGTGGCGTCATTTTACGTTACGGGATTTGAATTACATCCAGACCGAGGTGTAGAAAAATTTTACGGATTGCATGGTCCAAATTATACACCGTAACATCACGGCAGTCAAATGCAGTGATGATACTTCAACCGTAATTTTTTGTCTGGGAGAAATTTCAATAATTCGCAGCATGGTCTTATGAAAAAATTACTTCTTCTTGATTATTTGAAATGGATTGTTACTTTGTTCTTTGTGGCTGCCAGCAATGCAACCCAGGGTTCTGACGAAATTGAACATTCCGCAGGCGATCGTGAAACCGATACTCGCAATACGGTTCAATACGATACCCAATTGGCTAATAAATTGGGGGCGGATCCTTACGGGATGCGCTCTTACGTAATGGCGTTTTTAAAAGCGGGGCCAAACCGGGATCAGGATGAAGAAACAGCCACGAATTTGCAGCGGATGCACCTGGAAAATATTCAAAGGCTGGCCGATGAGGGAAAGCTTGTTTTGGCCGGACCCTTTTTAGACGACGGAAAATTGCGGGGAATTTACATTTTCAACGTGACCAGTGTGGAAGAGGTGCGCGCTTTGACTGAAACCGACCCGGCCATAAAAGCAGGCCGCTTGGAGATGGATCTACATCCCTGGTATGGTTCGGCCGCAATTCAATTGGTGAATGAACTGCATGGAAAAATCGCCCAAAAAAATCCGTGATAGGTTTTACCAAATTGTCGCTATACATACCTTGATTGAGCAACCGAAAAAAAATATGAGATACCTGAAACCAATTTTTTGTTTTTCGATACTGATCTTTTTTCTGAATTCGCCGGTAATGGGAACCCAACCCGAGGCCAAAGAGGAACGGCGGGTTGCGCAGGTCTTGGATGAATTACATGAGGCGGCGTCCCGAGCGGATTTTGAGCACTACTTCAGTCTCTTGACGGAAGACGCCATCTTTATCGGCACAGACGCCAAGGAAAGATGGACCATCGGCCAGTTCAAGGCCTATACCAAGCCCTATTTTGATCAAGGAAAAGGTTGGACTTTTGTTTTCACCAGCCGGCATGTTTACATCTCTGGCAGCGGACAAACGGCGTGGTTTGACGAAACCCTGGAAAACGCCAAATATGGCGCCTGTCGCGGGAGCGGAGTTCTCGTCAAGCGGGATGGAAACTGGAAAGTGGCGCAGTATAATTTGACCGTTCCCATCCCCAATGAACTGGTGCTGGAAGTGGTCGGCAAAATCAAAACACAACAGGAGGTTGCAGAATAGTTCAGCGGTGTAAGCTCTCAGTGGGAAGGCTTTAACTCGGCTCAATTGCGCTTCTAAAACGCCTGTTTAGTGCACGGAACCCGGTACTTTCACCAAGGCATTTTTCTTTTTGTGTATTTGCGGCCTATTTCAGCCGCGTCTTCTCTTCTGCCGGCGCCGATCATGACTCCCTTGTCAATCCGCTCGACGACGTTGTCGGGCAATACGTTGTCGAGGAAAAATACTCCGTTGGCTCTACAGGCGGCCAGAACCCTGTCGCCCGCGGCGGCGACCTCGGCCGGGACCGGTGGGTCCGCTCGTCCATCCAACGAACCGTAGGACAGGCCCAGGTCGCGCGGGCCGTGCTCGGCGAAAGAGATGCCCGGCACGGCGATGCTCTCCTCTGTGTTTTTGAGGGCTTCCTGGTCTTCGAGCTTGATTCCGAGCATGATCTCACCATCGGGGTTCAATGGCCAGACATCTGCCTTTTGCAGGTATTCCTTTTTTTCAATTCCCCAAACCCAGGCCGGAAAGATATGGCTTCCCCAACCGCGAATGCCGGTCCCGAGAACCTCCACCGACTGTTTATGAATGGGGTAGCGGGCCGCCTGCACATACCGTTTAACGGCTTCCGTATCGCGGGCCCGGGCCAGGTGAATGCCGTGAACACCCTGGGCCAGCGCTTGCTGGATCATCCAGGAACCACCCATGAAGCTATCTTCGTCCAAACCCAGCACGGGGAGGGAGACTATAACCGTTGGGGTGCGGTGTCCGCTGGGAGTCGGCCCGCCGTCAACCAAGCCTTTCATGAACTCCCGCAAGAGGTGAAAATCAAGCGGGTTGTGCTCCATATTATACATAATGTAATCACCCCAGGTGCTGGCCATTTTCTTACCTTCCTCGTAACCGCCATAAGCCGCCGCATAGTAAATAGGTTGGCCGTTCGAGAGCAGCTCAATGCACTTATTGACCCGTTGCGGCTCCACTGGCTGCATTCTCTCTTCGGCCACGGTTTGGGAAGTGGCCACTACCACTAACATTGGGGTTAGGATTAACCATTTAATTTTGAATAGTGAGTCCAATTTCATTTAGCTCATAACAGGTAAACTTTAAGCGCCGATGTGCAAGAAGATATCCGAAATGGTTGGAAAAACGGAAACCGAAGGATTGCCCATTTTGAATCGTGGTTTCAAAACATTGGACATTGGGTGTAAAGAAACATAAATTTTTTCAGACGAATCCAATTTTGAATTTTAGCCATGAAACCTCCTTATTATGCAGTCATATTTTCCTCCACCCCGTCGGCGGATAACCGTGGCTACGCGGAGATGGCCGAGCGTATGTTTGCTCTGGCGGCCGAACAGCCGGGTTACCTGGGTGTGGAGACGGGTAGGGGTGCGGCCGGAAATGGTATAACGATTTCCTACTGGAAGGACTCGCAGTCGGTGCGGGACTGGAAAGCGAATGAAGATCACCTCAAGGCCCAGGATTTGGGCATGCGTCAATGGTACGACCAATATACGGTCCGTATCTGCCGGGTGGAGAGAGAATACGGATCAGATCTTCTTGGATAGGCGGCTTTTTTGGCAAAACTGTGTTCTTCACCTTTGGCCGGATTTGTAACTGTTATTGTTAGTCGAAATCAGCTATTCTCCCAGTGCTATGGAAATACCACTATATCAGGTCGATGCATTCACAAAAAAGCTTTTCGGAGGTAATCCCGCCGCGGTCTGTCCGCTGGATTCCTGGTTGGACGACGACACCTTGCAATCGATTGCGGCCGAAAATAATCTTTCCGAAACCGCCTTCATGGTTCATCAAAACGGCAGTTGGCACCTGCGTTGGTTCACCCCCGCTGTGGAGGTCGATTTATGTGGACACGCCACCTTGGCGGCGGCTTATGTCCTTTTCATGGAAAATCCGTCGATGGAGAAGGTCGAGTTCAATTCCCGGAGTGGAGAATTGGTAGTTTACAAAGAGGGTGATCGCCTGCGAATGGATTTTCCTGCTCTGGCGGTGAAGCCGGTGGACTTGCCCGAACCTTTGGTCGAATGGTTGGGGAAAGATATTGTGGGCTGTTTTGAGGGGATTTACCTGATGGTCGTTTTACCGAATGCGAAAAGTGTGGCCGATCTCGAACCGAACCTGGACGCGCTGCTCCGGCTGGAGTCATTCGGGGTTATCGTGACCGCCCAGGGAGACGGTGTGGATTGTGATTTCGTCTCTCGTTTTTTTGCTCCCAAGGCGGGTATTTTGGAAGATCCAGTAACCGGCTCCGCCCACTGCCTGTTGACTCCCTACTGGTCGGATGTTCTAGGAAAAAAGCAGCTTGAAGCCATCCAGATTTCTCCCCGTAGAGGTTATTTGCACTGCGTCCACCGCGGCGAGCGGGTCGATTTGCTGGGCCACGCGCGGCTCTATGCCCAGGGTCGGATTTTTCTCTAGTCGCCTCAAGCAGACTCGTATGCCTCAAATAGGCCGTTCATTTTGAAAACACCGTCAATCCGGTTTTGCCTTTTAGCCGGAAGTTTCATTTAACGATGGGATAGAATCCAGGTAGAGCCGGTGGAGATGAATAAATGTACTACCATACTCGGGATCCGTTTTTTTGCGGGCAATGTGCAGGAGGCTGTCGCAGGTGCGGCCGATGGAGGCTTAATCTTGGCGCCTTCCGGGCCTGGCATGGCTGCGCTGCGGGAAAACCGGCTTTATCAGGAGGCGGTGGAAAATTGCGACATCGCTTTGCCCGACAGCGGTTTCATGACGCTTCTTTGGAGGTTCTTTAAAGGTGGCTCCCTGAAGCGCCTTTCCGGCCTCAAGTTTTTGGCCCGCCTCATTTTGGAGGACGAAGTTTTTCGCGCGGAACAAAACCGGTTCTGGATAATGCCCAGTGAGGAAGATGGAGAGGCCTACTGCGCCTGGTTGCGGAAAAACGGCGTTAATGTTAACCCATCGGAGTGCTATACGGCGCCCTTTTACAATCCCGGAGAAATTGTGGACGGCGGCCTCGTGGAACTGCTTAGGGAGAAACAACCCCGCTATATCGTCGTCAACCTCGGTGGCGGTGTACAGGAAATTCTAGGCTATTATTTGCGACAATCTCTTCCCTACCGGCCTGCTATCATTTGCACCGGGGCGGCCATCGCATTCCTCAGCGGCCAGCAGGCCAGCATTCCCCCATGGGCCGATCGCTATTACCTCGGTTGGTTGCTGCGTTGCTTAAAAGCCCCCACCAACTTTATTCCTCGTTACTGGAATGCCCTGCGGCTTTTACCTCTTCTGTGCCGCTATGGGGAAAAGAGTCCTCCACGAGCGAACCCCGGGTAAATTCCGTCCGAACGCGTCAATAAGCCGTTCGGGGAGGGAATAATATCTGCTTAATGGTCTTGAAGATAAGTCCAATATCCAGCCAGATGGACCAATTATTGATGTATTGCAGATCGAGCCGGATACGTTCCTCGATCAGATCTACGCTGGTGATTTCACCGCGAAATCCAAAAGTCTGGGCCAGGCCGGTTATGCCGGGTTTGACGAAATGCCGGGTGCGGTAAATTTCAACCAGTCGCTTGAATTGTTCATCGTGTTCCGTCATGTGCGGGCGGGGGCCGACCACGCTCATATTTCCCTGCAGGACATTAATAAACTGGGGAAATTCATCCAGGCTGGTCTTCCGCATGAATTGGCCAAAAGGGAAGACGCGGGTGTCCCCCTCGCGCGCCTGTTGGGTTTCATCTTGGGCGGTCTCCGATTTTTCTGGCTGACAATACATGCTGCGGAATTTAAAAATGGAAAAAGTCCGGCCCTTGAACCCCGATCGCTTTTGTCGATAGAAAAGTGGTCCGGGTGCCTGGCGAATTTGATAATACTTTATAATCAATATGAAAAAAGGCAGCGCCAACAATACCACCGGGAGAGCCACCAACCAGTCCAGCAATCGCTTTAACACCCGATTGACGGGGTTTTCCAACGGTTCATCCTGGAGGGTGAAAAAAGTATGCTGTCCCTCCTCTACGGCGGTCAGCTTTTGGTCGAAAAAGTCCTCCCATTGATTTAAAATGAGAATGCGGCATCCTTCACGGTAGCAGGTGTCGACAATGTAATTCACCCATGCTTTTGAATTCCGGGATTCGAGTAGTATGACCTGGTGAATCTCATATTGTGCGAGCAGTTGCTCGAACTCCGATATGTGACCCAGAATGGGTAATTTCAGGTTCTCGTCTTCGACCTCACCATAGCTGACAAGCCCAAGCACTTTCATGCCCAGAGGAGGATGGTCCAGGATCCAATCCTGTAATTTTTCCGCCCTCCAGGGATTACCCGCCAGAATGGTATTGATAGTATTTTTACCGCGAAATAATAAATTTGAAAAAATCATTGGCATATAGCGATGCAGGGCCAATAGCAGAAGCCAACTGGAGGAAATATAAAGGCCCAGAAAAATACGGCTGATGGCCTTGTCTTTAGTCGCGAAAACAATGCCGAAAAGGACCAGCGCCAAAATCAAGATTGTCGTATTGGCCTTTCGCACCGCGGCGACGAAGAGAAAGCTTCCCGATCCACGGGGTGGGGTGGGGCTTTCGTAATTAACAAACAACAGGCAGGCGCCAGCTATTCCCAGCAGGTAAAGAGGGAAATTTATTTGGTGCAGTAGGATTTCCAAACCGAAACTCTCGGCCAGCAATGTCAGCAGGATGAACCATGCCGGCATGATTACGAGCAGACTGAAAGTTAGCAAAGTGGTCAGTCCTCTGGTCCGACTATTAATCATTACAGATAGAGCCTCAAAGAGTATTGGTTCTCAAAGTAAACGTCTGCCCCCCA
>JAJFLT010000461.1 GCA_021772555.1 Opitutales bacterium
CCCAGCGGATGGCGGTGGGGAAGCGAAAATTCCGCCCTTTTACTCAAGTGGCATTGGAAACAGGTTTCGGGTGAATTGCCGGGATTGACGATCGTGTGGGCCGTCCCCCCCGCCTCCACATGGCGGCTGCCCGGACCGTGGCAGGACTCGCAGCCCATTTCGGAAACATTGCCGCCGGGTGCAATAATTTTGAAATGAGCAGCGCTATTGAATCTCTCCGTTAAATCTTCATGGCATTGGGAGCACTCATCCACGCCCACAAAAGTAGCTCCCGGTATGTGGGGCGGCGCCACCAACACACGCTCCACCGAAGCGCAGGAGCCAAGAGCGATGACGATTACGGAAAACACGGCGGAAAACAAAAGTTTATGCTCACAAATCCGCCTCGACAGCGTCGATTTATTCCCTCCCTCCTTAATGCTTTGCTGCTTCATTTTCCCAGAATGTTAAAATTTTTATCGGCTGCCTGTTCGCGTTACATAATAAAAGACCGTTGTTTTGTTGGCAACAAAGGTGCGAATTTCCGATTGCGCGGGGTATTTGTCATAATCGATCGTAAGGACAAACCAGGTTTCCCAATTCTTTAGGCCACTCCATTTTCCGTTGCCGCTGAATTATTTACATCGCAGCGAGGAAATTGAAATAACGATATTTATTAATGATAATTCGGTAAGACTTTTAGTCAAGAGGATCACCCAGATTTGTCTCCCCCGGGCAACCACTATTAAGGGAAATTAATTCCCCTCATAAGCAGTCTTAACATGGCGGCCGTTTGATTTACCCGGAAGTCCAACAGCAAACCTATGGCAATCATCGGAATGGAAACTGAACCGCTCATTCCGCCCCCAATTCATCGCCATATTTGTGAATTTTGATAATCATGCCATATTATGGCATTGTCAGGACTAATGCCCTGCCAAAACAATCCGATATAACAACTTTTCGGCAGAGGCTCAGAGGCTATGAAGACAATAAAAGTTAATGTAGACAATAAATCACTGCAAGTCGCCCCCGGCACGACCATTCGAGAGTTGTTTGGCCGTGTTACAATAACCGAGAGGGAAATCGTGGCGGCCAATCTCAACAACAACTTGGTGGGACTGAACACTAAACTGAATGGGCGTTCCAAAGTGATGCCCATTTATAGTTCCGATCCGTCCGGAATAAGTGTTTTGCGACAATCAATCGCTCACATGCTCCATAGCGTGGTTCTGGAAAACCATCCCGGCTTGGAACTGATTACCGGCCAATCGCTTCTGGGCGGATACTTTTACGAGGTAAAAAATACCCATCAGCCGGTTGAAGATTTGGCGGAATTGGCCAAAAACCTGACGGACAATCTGGAAGAACTCGTCGCCCGGGAACTTCCTTTTGAAATTCGAAGCATTCCGGTCGATGCGGCCAAAAACATACTTACCGACCCTTCCGGCTCAAAGGCCAAGCTGCTCCGAACATGGGCCTCGCCGGTTATTTCTATCGTTACCCTGGGTAAATTCACCGATATCATGCATGGCCCCTATGCCCCCAGCACATGGTTTGGGGCAGGCGCCGAGGTAATCCCATATAAGACGGGTCTCATTTTAAAATTCCCCGGCGCTTCTGAGATCGGTGCGGCCGACCACGGCCAGCTATTGTGGGAAAGTTATCGCGAAACGAGAGAGTGGAACCGCCGGCTTGGCGTTGAAACCGTAAGTGACCTCAATCACGCGATTCTTGATGACCGATTGGCCGATGTGATAAGAATCGCCGAAGCCCAACATGAAAAGAAAATCGCGGCAATCGCGGATCTGGTCGCTTCCCGTCGTAACCGGATTAACCGGATTCGCATTTTGTGCGCGGCCGGTCCCTCCTCCGCCGGAAAGACCACCTTTGTGCAACGCCTGCAGGTCCAGCTCCGGGTCAACGCTATCGAACCGATCATCATTAATCTGGACGATTATTTCCTGGCCCGGGAAGAACTTAAGCCAGATGAAAAAGGAGAGTTGGACTTCGAAGCCTTGGAAACCCTCAACGTGGAATTGATTCGCGAACATGCGCAAGAACTGTTGGCCGGCCGGGAAATTCGCGTTCCCAAGTATGATTTCGTAGCGGGTAAACCTGTCCCCCCGGATCAATGGAGACCGATCCGCCTACAGAAAGAACAGGTCATCATTTTTGAGGGCATTCACGGCCTTAATCCGGAATTATTCGGCCATATCCAGGAAGGCGCCGTTTTCCGAATATTTGTTAACGCCCTCACCCAGTTGGTAATCGACGAGCACAACCGGCTCTTCACCGCAGATGTCCGCCTACTCCGCCGCATTGTTCGCGACCGGCGTTACCGGGGCTACAAAGCTTCCGCCACGATCAAACAATGGCCCAGTGTACAGCGGGGGGAAATGAAACATATTTTTCCCTTTCAAGAAACAGCCGATGCCATGTTCAATTCCGCCCTGGTTTACGAGACCGCTGTTTTGAAAGTCTTCGCCTGGAGATTCCTGTTGGAAATTCCTCCTGGCGACCCCGCGCAAATCGAAGCCTATCGGCTCCTTCGGTTTCTGGATCTTTTTGTTCCCGTTTTTCCCGAAGGAGTCCCGGCCAACAGCGTCCTCAGGGAATTTATCGGTGGAAGCGGTTTTTATGAATGATCGGGCTTAAACGACACCTCGGCAGGTAATTCGCAATACCAGTGTTCTTTTGTAGAAATATGTCCTAAAATTAGACCAACTTATTTGCTTTTCTTCCATAACGGGATAAAATTGTGGCAATAGGTATTGCGGCTTATGGGCTTTGGCAGTTAGCCAGGAACAGCCTAAAGGCAGCACGGCTTTCGGTCAAAACGGCATAATATATTTCGGAGAAAACCCTCATGTATCCGCGACAGATTACTGAAATTCTCAAAATCAGGACATTATTCGGAATCGCACTCACGGTTTTGGCGTGTAACGCCGCCGTTCCCCTGTGGGCCAACCAAATAGTGAACCGCTCCCTCTCGCCGCAGGAAATCACCGACTTCGGCCTCCCCGAAAGCACACAAACTTCCAGCGGGCTGTTCAACGTCGGCCGAGGCGCAGATATATACCTGGAAGCCGAGGTCGATCAGGCGGTCAATATAATGGGTGTCGACTGGATTCTTGTTTCCCAACCGCTGGGCTCCACTGCCGTTCTGGCGACAAGCCCCCTGGGCCCGGAAATACCGATCTTTAGCCAGGGCGATCGCGCGGTCTATCAAATGGCTGATCGACGCATCCTCACCCCGGATGTGCTGGGCATTTATGCCGTCTCGGCGACCGTCGCAACGGATGCCGGGGACATTGTCCTGAACCAGTGGTTCACGGCGGCCGAATATGTGGGGGCGGGTAAATTGATCGCCCATGGAGACACCGGCATAGCCCTCGATTCGCAACACCCCCAGAATTGCTTTCGCTGCCATGAGGACGCCCAATCCCTGTGGGTGGAAAACAATGCCAAGCAGTGCTCCTTCTGCCACCAGGAAAACGCGGCTTCATGGATGGAAACCAACCATTCCTCGGCTTTCCGGCGCAAGATCGACGGGATCGGTGTCGGGTTTTACCGGGAATCCTGCAACGAATGCCATACCGTGGGTTTTAATGAAACCCTCACGGCCAATAACGACGGATTCGACGATCTCCGGAACCTCACTGGATGGACCCAACCCGAAACCCTCGAACCGGGCAATTTCGATCAAGTGCCGCAAGTCCTCAAAAACCTGAGCAATGTGCAATGTGAAAATTGCCACGGACCCGGCGGCGAGCATTTTGCCTTCGATAGTGGTGAATGGATTTTTAACCCCCCATCGATCAGCCTCAGCGCCGGCGATTGCGGACGATGCCACGACGCCCAGCCCTATCATTTAAAAAATACGGAATGGAACGCCTCCCGGCACTCCGTGGCCACCCGCTATCCCACCGGAGAAGGTCGTGGGTCCTGTGTGCGTTGCCACAGTGGCGCCGGTTTCATCGATTACGTGGATGGCACCGA
This sequence comes from Opitutales bacterium, assembly GCA_021772555.1. Lineage (GTDB taxonomy): Bacteria > Verrucomicrobiota > Verrucomicrobiia > Opitutales > UBA2987 > JAJFLU01. The sequence continues at coordinate 3,982 of JAJFLT010000461.1, forward strand.
CCGATACGGAACGCTCTACGAGGCGGTCACCTGCGCGACCTGCCACGACCCCCATGACGCCACCAACCCGCATCAATTGCGCAAGGTTGGCGCAGTCACCCTGATGGACGGAGAAACCGTCGTAAACAAAGGCGGGGCGGGTCAATTGTGCATGAACTGCCACCTCTCCAGGCGCAATGCGGACACCTATGTGCTGGGAACCTCCAATCACTTTGGGCCGCACTCCTCGCCCCAAACCGATATGCTGGCGGGCGCCAACGCCATCGAATACGGCAAGGAAATCGGCAGCTCAGGCCACCTCAATGCGGTCGCGGATGCCTGCACCACCTGCCACATGCAGGAATCAAACTCCCAGGATCCTTTCTACCTCATGGCCGGCGGACACACCTTCAAACCCTCCTGGGACGGCGGAACACCCGACAACGCGGACGATGATATTGATATAACGGCGGCCTGCGCGGTTTGCCACGGTGAAGTCGAGTCGTTCAATTTCAAACAGGACGATTTCAACGAAAACGGCTTCGTCGAGGGAATCGAAGAGGAAATCGAGGGACTGCTGCACAACCTGGCCGTGCAGCTGCCACCCATTGGCGAACCCACCGTAATCGAGAGAGTGACGGCGGACTCACACACCCTGGCCCAGAAAAAAGCCCTCTACAACTACCTCTTCGTGGAAAGCGACGGCAGCCACGGAATTCACAACCTGAGCTACGCGGTCGGTATTTTGAAAGCCTCCCTCGAAGACCTCAACCGCCAGGGCAATTTCTTCGGCAGTTCGGAAATCTCAGGCTATCCCGGTTGGAGAACCTCCTACTGGTATAATAATTACAATACGGACTACTATCCGTGGATCTACCATGATGAACATGGCTGGCAGTATGTTTCCGCCAACAGCACGGAAGACGGCATCTATGTCTGGGACCTGGGCCTGGGCTCCTGGCTCTTCCTGAGCAATGATTCCTATCGCTGGATTTATCTCTTCAAGGAAGACACCGGATGGGTCTGGGCCTTCGAAGACAATCGTCCCAGCAACCGCTTCTTCCAAAAGTTCGACGACAAAAGCCTCTTCAGCGTCCCCGAAGGATTGCCGCTGGAGTGATGTTGGAAATCTTCCTCCTCCTCTGAATTTGTGTATCCTGTTCCTTTTTAAGGAATGCGAGGAAGATCAAGACGAAGATGATCGTAAGCCGGCCTTAGATCAGCGCCATTCAAACCGGATTTTTTTAATGGCAGCCGCAGCCTGACCCGCAGCCGTTTCCATTGCTCAAAGATACGGGATGTGAATTCTTGATAGAACCTTCTGTTTCTCCGGCCATGAGGTTTTCCGCACCTACGAAATCGGCCAACTCGCAAATTTTCCGGTAAAACTCCTCTTCCTCCAATCCTTGCAGAACGGCGCCGTAGATGAGGCAGTGGTCATCGGTGACGATCTCTCCGTAGTTTAGGACCGGCATCATGTAGGCGATGGCTAGGGCAACCAGGTCCGGCCGTTGGGCAAGTGATGGTCGCAGGTAAAGAACGCAGGAATTTTCCGGGTCCCGCGGGTCGGGATTGGGATGGGCAAATTGGTGCATGCCCATTTCTCCAAACTCGAACAGCAAACGGGTCGGGTAACGAACGCACTCCCGATCTTCCAAAAAAGTGCCGAAATTGGCGGGTGACAAACCACCGTATTTGAACCTGGCATAGTTGGCCCGCTCCAGCAGGTGCGCCGCCAGGCCATCCTCCCCCTCTTTAACCTTATCGGCTGTGGAAAGTTGGCGAAATTGTTCCAGCGAATCCATAGTTGATGCACCTGCGGATTAAATAACCTATATCCTATTTTTCGTAACGCTTCTGGAAATCCTGGCGGCGCTTTTCCCGCAAGGCTTTTTCCTCGGGGCTCATTTTGTTGAGATACCACATATGGTTCTCATGATTGAGGGTTTCGTCGATGAGGGCGGCCAATGATTCGGCGGCGGTCTTCATGGCGGCATCGTCGGAATGTCCATAGCGTTCGCTCAATTCCAATAGTTCGGGGATATATTCGGTGTAAAAATGTTTGGCTATTTCGTAGGTGCCGTGCCAATGGGTGTAGTCCGGCCCCATCATGGAGGCCCCATGGCGGGCTCTGCGGCCCTCGTGGTGCCAGATTTCAAACCAGATGAAGTCGATCTTGTTACTGAACTTCGCCTTCTTCAACAGAGGTTGGGCTGCCTTGTAGAGGGCCAGGCCGGGCTTGGCGAACTTTTCGTGGTAAAGATCGATGAGTGCGTCGTATTGATCGTAAAAGGCATCGACGAAATTTTCGTTATGGCAATTCAGGCAAACATTGACCATATTTTCACGCCTGTCCTGCCAGGGAACATCCTTGCCCGGCAGCCCCATTTTGGCGTCCGCCACCTCCGGCCGGATGGATATGGGTGGGCGGTTATTCCAGGAAATTCGCAACCCGACGTCATGCGTAACGGGTTGGTCCGGAGTGGCGCTCATGTGGCAAGTGGCACAAGTGGGGGCGGCATTGTAGTCCTCTCCCACCACCCACTTGGCATTGTCCAGGTTCATTTTCGGAATATTGGCATAATAGGCGATGCCGTGCTTGGATTCGTTGTAAATTTCAATCTGGGGATGGTCCGGCCCCATGTGGCATTTACCGCAGGTATCGGGAGTGCGGGCCTGGGCCGCTGAAAACTGGTGCCGGGTATGACAGGCTGTGCAAGACCCCTCACTGCCGTCGGGATTGATCCTTCCGATCCCGGTGTTGGGCCAAGTTGCCGGATCCAGTCCGCCGTCTGGCAACACCTTTACCTCCGACCCGTGGCATTGCCAGCAACCGTTTACGGCCGCCGCCGAAACCCCACCGGGAAATCCCATCGTCTTGAACCCTCGATTCCCTTCCACCACCTCGGCCAATACATTGTCAAGCGAACCCATTATGCGACCCGCTTTGGCATGATGGGAGCCGCTGAACTCGGCGACTTCCACTTCGTGGCACTTGGCGCAGTCCCGGGGCGTCACGATGATGGAGATGTTCTGGTCCCAATGCTCGAATGCGTCCGGGTCGTTTTCCCCCGCCCGGTGGCATTCAAAACAGCCCACATTGGCCCGGTAGTGTTTGCTGGAACCCCATTGCTCGTAAATCGAGGGACTGTCTTCCTGGTGGCAGGCAATGCAAGCCAGCGATTCCTCGGACATGGTTTTGGGGGTGAACCCTCCCATTGCAACTAATGGAATAGAAAATATTCCGACGGTTATTAAACAAATTACGGGTTTTTGGTTAATCCTCATGAGTATTCCTTGTTCAGATTTTTCAGATAATAAATTTATTTGGCAATTAACTTGTTGTTGTTACAGGAACAGGCGACGGTCGCCGCAGGGAGCCATCCATGATGGGAATCGCTATTTTCAGCATCCAGGAGTAGAGCAAAATACCGAAAGCCCAGATGCCCAGGCATATCAGGGTTTCGTTTATGGTGGGTAGGTACTCAACCACTTGCCCCAGTGGAGTGGGAACGAATCCGGGAATAATCAGGCCCATACCTTTCTCGATCCAGATACCGATAAAGGAAACGAAACAGGCGATGTTGAGCCAGTTGATGTCGCGGCTGAGCGGCGTCATAAGAAGGCCCAGTCCGACAAAATCGAGAACGATGGCGGTCCAAATCCAGATGACCAGGCCATTATGGCCATCCAATCCAAAATAAAGGTATCTGGCCGAGGCCACATGAACGGTGGCGGCATAAAACTCGGTAAAAATTTCACAACCCAGCAGAAAAACATTAATGATCATGGCCACTGTCATGATCATGCGGAGGGTGAAAATGGGTTCGTTACCGATCCAGTAACTGGTCGACTTGCGAATGACTTGAAAGGCGATAATCAAAAGAGCCGGCCCCGCCGTAAAAGCGGAAGCGAGAAACCGGGGTGCCACAATGGGATTGTTCCAATAGGGACGACCGGCCAGCCCGACATAGAGAAAAGCGGTCACTGTATGAATGCTGATGGCCCAGGCGATGGCAATGAATACGAACGGAATGTAAAACATTTTCGTGGGCTTGCGGCCCAGATATTGGTTGTAGAGCAGATAGCCGCAAATGTGCATGTTGAGCAA
>JAJFLT010000462.1 GCA_021772555.1 Opitutales bacterium
CGCCCTTGGGCGAGCGTGGATTGGATGGGGCGGGAATCGACAATCATTTTTTCATCTCGGGCACCGATGGTTATCCTGAAGCAGCCAACAGGGAGACCTTGGTTGCGATTCAGATCGAGACATTGGAGGCGCTCGAAAATGTGGAAGCAATCGCGCGGGTGGAAGGCGTCGATGTGGTGTTTATCGGTCCCGGGGATCTGGCCCTGCGCCTGGGCTGCGCAATGAACTGGCAGGAACCGAAGATGATCGCCGCTCAGGAGCGGATCGCCAAGGCCGCTGAAGCGGCCGGCATAGCCTGGGGGCGGCCCTCTGGAACGGCCGAAGACATGGCGAACATTATCCGGCTGGGGGCACGTTTTATCGCCCACGGGAGTGATTTTGAAGCGACGCTCTATTCCCTGCGGAATCGCTACAAGATTACATTCGATACAGCATTGGCGGAGACAGAAAATCGAGCGGTGGCCTCCTAGATTTCCGTGGAAATTGTCATAGGCGTGCCGTAATCAGCATTTCAATCATGTCCCCTACCGAAGCCGAAACAGTAGAGCAGGAGAAAATACCAGCTAGAGTCGCAGTCACTGGAGGAGCCACCAACATCGGTAGCGCCATTGCGGAAGGTTTTCTGGCCCAAGGTGCCACAGTAGCTGTGGGACAACACCGCTCTTTAGCAACTTCTCTCGTTGAGAAACACGGTGAAAGGCTCAAAGTGGCCAGCCTGGACCAGGGCAAACCGGAATCCTGCCGAGAGTTTATAGCCGAAGCCGCCAAACTCCTGGGCGGGTTGAACGTCCTTGTCAACAATGCAGCTGTCACTGGTCCGGGATCGTCCCGAGCCTTCATCGACATGGATACTCATTATGTAAATCAGGTGGTGGATATAAACCTCAAAGGAGTGATCTATTGCTCCGTGGCTGCCGCCCGAATCATGCGCGAGCAAGGCTCCGGCGTCATCATCAACATTTCCTCCATCAATGCGTTCAGGCCGCAATCCAATGCCTCCGTATATGCCGCCACCAAGGCCGCGCTTAACAATCTCACTCAGTCCATGGCCAAGGAATTGGGGAGCTCCGGGATTCGAGTCATCACCGTTGCCCCGGGGGATATCTGGACCGATACCTACGATCAAGTGATCGCGGAACAGCGAGCGCGAGGGGCCGACAAGGAGGTAGCCAGCCAGGCCGTTCTCGGTCAGGGACAACCCGTGGACATAGCGGAAACGGTTTGCTTCCTGGCCTCGGATAAAGCCAAATACGTGACCGGGGTCACATGGATTGTCGATGGAGGTTTTCTGGCCTGATAAATTGCGAATCCAGCGTCATGAATGGATGAACCGCCTTTAACCGGATTTGATATTAAAAATTAATCCTCGATCGGGACGACGGTGGCCAGAGCCTCTCCCGGTGTAACGGAACGCTGCCTGCGCAGGCACACCAAGGTTCCCGCCCGTTCAGCATAAACAGGGACAGAGGAATCTCCTGAAAGCGAATGAACCGTTCCTAACTTGTCGCCTTTCACAAGAACATCGCCGTTTGAAACATCGGGGATGAAAATTCCCTGAAGCGGACTGGGATGATGCATTTGAAGGTGGGCTTCTTCTGCATCGTTGGAAATGTATTTTGCGGGGTTATCCAAAATGGGAGATGGTTCAGGTATGAAATCAAAGGATCGCAGGAAATTAAAGAGCCCGTTATGAATCGCGGACAGGTCATCGCCGCGTACTCCCCCACATCCCTGGGACTCGGTGTAAATGGCCGGAATGCCCAGATCGAATGCGGCACTCAAGGTGCGGCCCCCGATATAGGGACTTCCCCAACACCAATACTTGTCGAAACATGCGGCCATGCGGCCTTGTGTCTCTTCCACCCCGGCATCTTCCGTGCACATGTATCCTACCCAAGGAAGAAGTTCATAAGTCACTCCTCCGCTGTGATAATCCAGGTAATAATCCGCATATTTTAAAACGCTGTCCAAGAATAGGTCGGCCAGTTTTTCGCATGGCGATCCCACCGGACTTCCCGGAAAGACACGGGCCAGATTTGCGCCGTCTTGGGGATGGCAGCGCCTCCCGGCAAAAAAAGCTGGCTCACTGAGGACCGGTATGGCCACCACGGTTCCACGGAGGTTTTTCGGCCTCCAGTCGGACGCCAGGTTTGTCAGCATGGTCGGCCCTTCGTATTCGTCACCGTGAGTGGCTCCATTCATTAAAACCGTTTGGCCCGCTTCTCCTTTCCAGATAAAGGCCTCAAAACCACCATCTGCAGATCCGATTCGGAGTTGATGAAAACCTTTTGAAAGGGATTCCCAAGGAGCTTTATTTTGCGTTTTTTCAATCATAAGTTGGAAGAAAATGATGGCTTTAGAATGAGGCGCGGTCAATTGTCCAGAACTGGACAGATTTTCTTTCCACCGAAGTGTCATTGTCGAGTTCGATCCTGTTTTCCATCTTCCAGCATGAGATCCATCAAAGCCGCTCTTATCGGTGCTTCTCACCCACACTCGTCCGCGTATTTAAGGACGCTTCAAGTAAGTTCACTGGTTTCCAATATTTTCGTTTGCGATGAAGATCCCGTTGCTTTGGAAAAATTGTTGAAAAACAGCGCGGAAAAAATTGAAGGGACCTTCACCAGCCTGCCCTCTCTTTTGAAAAATGATGGTATTGCTTTCGGCATAGCCGCATTGCCCACCGATTTGAACGCATTGCTTTGCGAGCAACTTTTAGATGATGGAGTTCACGTATTCAGTGAAAAACCGGTTGCCAAAACAGCCGACCAGATTGAAAAAATAATTTCTGTCGCGGATCGCAAAAACCTCCAACTTGGCGTGGCCTATGTTACTCGCCTCCACCCGGTTGTGCAAAAAGCCCGCCGGATGATTCGCCAAAGCGTTATTGGAAAAGTTACTGGTGTCGAGGCAAGATTTATTACTTCCCAAGTGCACTTTCGTGATCCGAATCACTGGTTATTCAACCATGAAAGGTCTGGCGGTGGAATTCTCTCCTGGCTGGGCTGTCATTATCTGGATCTCATGCGATTTATACTGGATGATGAAGTGTCATCGGTGTCCATGCTGGCCGACACTTTCTGCGGAGAACCAATCGATGTGGAGGATGTTGGTTCCCTGACACTCCGATTTGGCCAAGGCGCCATCGGCAGCCTGCAACTGGGTTACCAACTCGCATTGAGCCAAAGCGGGTATCATGGCGGCAGTTATGATGGCTATTTTTGCATCCGAGGGAAGGACGGACAGATCAACTGCGATATTTATTCCGATCCACCGGTTCTTCAGGTCGAAAGTATCTCCAAGGACTGGGAAGAAAATCCCCAGCGCCGTTTCGAATACGAGCTCCCGGAGACCGATGGTTATGGTGGATCGATCGGGCTATCCACCATAGAACAGTTTATCCGCTCCCTCGACGGAGACGGTGAACCCGTCGCCACCGGAAGGGATGCGCTCAAGATGGCGCGAATTGTCGAGGCGGCCTACGAATCGAACGGGAGCGGTTGCAGAGTGTTGCTATAATTCTTCAAGGACTTTTCTTCATTCCAGCCCATTCTATGGCATCGGCCACAAATTGGTTGACGTCGTCTTCCGTTGTGTCCCAGCCGCACATGAGCCGGGTACCGTCGACGTCCGGGAAATCGTAGAAAATCCAACCTTTGTCTCTGAGGGCGGTATCGAGTCCTTCGGGAAATCGGACAAACACACTACTGGCCTCTACCGGAAAAAGAATGATCAGACCGGCAACGGCGCGTAATCCCTCCTCCAGTTGCCGAGCCCGGGCGTTACCCTGACGAGCGTTATTGAGCCAAACGTCGTTCTGGAGGAGTCCAACCCACGGGGCGGAAATCAAGCGCATTTTCGAAGCGAGTTGACCGGCCTGTTTGCAACGATAATCGAATTCGGCCGCTGCTTTGGTATCGAAGAAGACAACCGCTTCGCCGACTGCGAGACCGTTTTTTGTCCCTCCCAAGCATAGGACGTCGATTCCGGCCTCCCAGGTGATTTCCCGTGGATGACAGTCCAAAGCAACCACCGCGTTGGCAAATCTGGCACCGTCCATATGCACTTTGAGATTCATCTCCCTGGCCACCTGACAGAGTTCCTTCACTTCATTGGGTTGGTAGATGGTGCCGACTTCTGTGGCCTGGGTGAGACTGAGGGCGCTTGTCCTGGGGAAATGAAGTTGACGGTGATGAGCGGTTGACCGGGCCACAATATCCGGCTTCAGCTTGCCGTTTCGCCCTTCCAGGCCGATGACCTTGCTTCCCCCTGCAAAAAACTCCGGGGCACCGCATTCATCGGTTGCCACATGCGACAATTGGTGGCAGAGTACCGCGTTGTAACTTTGGCAAAAGGTTGCCACGCAAAGGGCATTCGAGGCAGTCCCGTTAAATGTAAAAAAAACCTCACAGTCCGTTTCGAAAATGTCTCGAATCAGATTGGATGCTTCCGCCGTATAGGAATCATCCCCATATGAAACGGCGTGGTCTCTGTTGGCTTTTTCGAGCGCCTCCCATGCTTCCGGGCAGATACCGGCCTGATTGTCACTTCCAAAATGGCGTGGTTTCCCAATGCTTTGATTTGAATTCATGGCAGATTATCAGCCGAACAATAATTGATCGTCTCTACCTGAATCAACCCCTGTTTTTGAAATGAGAAAATTCCGGCACCCGGCCCGTCTGGACGAATGGAATAAAGGAAACGTTGTCTATGTCGCCGGGGGCCAACAAGCGGTGAAGTCAGCGGTGGCATCCGCAATCTCAAAGCGTAAGTCGGCACTCCACGTTGAGCCGAAGTTGATTTTTGGTCTTTGATCGACAAATTGGTCAAAGCTGGACAGGTATTTTGTCCACTGAAATATCCTTGTCCGGCGGAGCCGGTTCCCCCATCTAAAAGATCAATCCTACCTTAACAACCTACAGTCATTCCACCATCATTGAACCGGGAGGACCGGGCGCGGATTTCAGTAACCTGCCAGCAGGTTGCCAATCTCTGCACTCCTTAACAAGATAAGTGAAAAACACCCAAAAAAATGGCCAACCCCAAGCTGTCTGGCGGACGGATAAAGGACGGGATTTGCTGGTCCTGGATAATGGCTGCATACGGGTCACCGCATGGCCCGCTATGGGCGGCGCGGTATCGGGGTTGATGGACTGCGAATCTGGGATTGATGTAATATGGCACAACCCGTTGCTGGAACCGTTGCGGCCATGCCTTTCCCCTCAACCCGTTGAAGGTAATAGCGATTTGTATGATTTCCTCGATGGCTCCTGGTTTCTGTCTCTGCCAACAGGCTTTTTCCCGACCTCCTATTATGGAGCGCCCATTGGCGCACACGGGGAGCTTCGTTCGGTATGCTGGGAGGTCACCAAAATCGCCGAGACAGATTCCCGTCTAGATGTTCACCTGGTGGGAAACTCCGTGCGCACGCCCTTTCGGGTGGAGCGCATCTGGACGCTATTTTCCGGCAGCAGGTCCTTGATCTGGAGGGAGCGAATCATCAATCGGAGCACTAAAGAGCGACCGGTGGCGTGGATGCATCATCCGGCCTTTGGAGGCCCCATCTTGGATGGCGCCGAATTGCGGGTGGCTTGCCGGGAGGTGGAAGTCTATGGGGGATTCGATCCCGAGCAGGTTCAGGTTAAGCCGGGGTATCGAGGGGAATGGCCCTGGGTGCCCGAAACACCGACCGGTGGCGGGGAGCAGCGGGATTGCAGCCTGGTCCCGAAAGCCGGGAGCGGCAAGGATCACTCCGTCATGCTAAACGGTTTTGATATCGGGTGGGGCTGCCTCTGGAACTCCGAATTGCAATTGGGGTTCGGACTCCGCTGGGATGAATCTGTTTTCCCCTGGGCCTGGAGTTGGATGAACGCTGGAGGTCCTGGGGATTACCCTCTTTGGGGGCGAGGACACCTGGCCACTTTGCAACCGGGAACTTCGCCCGCCGGTCCCTTTGCGGAACTTGTGGAATCCGGGCAGGTTTTGACCATTCCAGCGGGCGGTTTTCGGGAAACTGCCTTCGTCAGCGGTTTATTATCCGATCCCGACGAGCCGTTACCATTACCACATTTGGATTCGGAGGGCCAATGAGTATATGGAATTTTGAAAACCTGTTGACCCCGATTGCCCGGGAGCATCAATTGAGCTTGGGGGAAGGCGGAACGCCGCTGATCCGCTCCCGGCGAATCGGACCGTCTCTGGGGTTGCCAAACCTATTTTTTAAACTGGAAAACGTCAATCCAACAGGCTCCTACAAAGATCGCTACGCCGCCGCCGCCATCAGCCACCAAGTGAAAGCGGGAAGCCGGGTATGTCTGGCGGCTTCGAGCGGGAACACGGGGTCCGCCTTGGCGGCCTATTCAGCGGTGGCCGGCCTACCCTGCGTATTGGCCATCGTCGATACGGCCCCAGAGGGGAAATTACGGCAAATGATGGCTTACGGAGCACGGCTTTTCCGAATTCGCGATTTTGGACTGGATCCTGTCTTAACCGGTCAGGTCATGGATGGATTGGTTACTCTAGCCAACAAGATGCAGACCAACGTGGAAATCAGCTCCTTTACTCACTCCCCCAGCGGGATGCAGGGGGTTCAGACGATCAGTTATGAGCTGGCCGAACAACTGCCGGAAGGAATAACCCACGTTTTTTCTCCGAGCGGCGGGGGCGGCCTCACCCTGGCGGTGGCCAAAGGGTTTTCACTTTTGCTGGAACAGCGGAATTATCCCAAGCCTGCCGTTCACTGCGTTCAACCTACGGGAAACAACACCATTGCCGGGCCACTCCGCAAAGGGAAGACCGAAGCGGCATCCTGTGTTTGCACATCGGAAATCAGCGGACTGCAGGTGGGAATTGTTGTCGATGGAAATGAAACATTGAAAGCCTGCCAGGAATCGGGAGGGACCGGGCACCTGGTTGAGGACGACGAGGTTTTTTCAATGCAGGCTCGTCTGGCCCGCGAGGAAGGGATTTTTTGCGAACCGGCGGGAGCGGTTGCCACAACCGCCCTGCAAAGCGCCCTTGAAAACAGTGATCTTCGTGGAGATGAAACCGTGATCTGCCTGGTAACGGGGACCGGATTCAAGGACGAGCGCGCTGTCCAACGGATGACAGCCCAGGCGGATTGTCCGCGACTGGACAATTTTGCCTCGTTTGCCGATGCCGTCAGTGGCCTGACCGAATTCAGTTGAGTAGCCCCAACAGGGTTATTCCCATCATCGGTAGAAGGCAAAGAATCAGTCCGAGGGCGGCTCTTTTTCGAGTCGACTGGGGCAAAGAAAGTTTTGCCAGAATAATCGCTGTTCCGATTTGAACGATGAGAGCAGGGGGAATGATATACATGAAGCTCAACGAACGCAAACCCGTCAAAACATCCCAATAAGCGATGGTCAGGGAGGTCAGGAATCCCCAAACGGTTCCCACCCAAGCGCCGAACGGATTGGACTTTCGGTAAATCACGGCCAGGAAAAAAAGACCGAAAATTGGTCCCGCGAAAAGGTTTGTGGTTTTTTTTGTCAGCTCGAGAAAACTGCCCGGTATTTCCCCCACCAGGGAAGCGGCCAAAACGACACAGAGACCAATGCCCAAGGCAAGCCAGCGGGCCAAATTCAAACGCTTTTTTTCAGGAAGCCGGTCGTGGAATTCATGCAAAAAATCACGCAGAACAACGGCCGTAATCGAGTTTATGCCGGAGTCAACGCTTGACATGGCAGCCGCAAACAATGCGGAAACCACCAATCCAGATAAACCGACTGGTAACTGGGTTCCGATGAAGTTGGGAAAAAGTTGATCGGCGTAAGAATTGATCGATTCTCCCGTCGGCAATAATTCGGGAAATTGGGTGTAATAGCCAACCAAGGCAAATCCAATTGAGGCCACCAAAAGGGAAATTCCGACTCCCAGAATGGAACTAATGAGAAAGGCACGGCGGGCGGCAGCAGCATTCCGGGTGGCCATATAACGCTGGATGGCAAGCTGGTCGCCACCGGCCGTGCAGACCTGCCAAAATAGATTCATAACAATAACCCCAATTACAGTGACGCGTACATGCGGGTCAAAACTGAATAAAGGCTGCACATCCCAATGCGAATTCCAGGAGGTGGGGAACCAGGATAGTCCGTCCATGCGCCAACTTACGATCCAAAGGGTACAGAGCGCTCCCAGCAGAAGGATGAATGTTTGCACGACATCGGAAATAACCACTGCCCTGAGTCCTCCCAGAGTGGTGTAAACGACCGCGACCAACCCGGTGCCTGCGATTACCCAATAAATCTGACCGGGCGGCAAGCCGATGATTACAGCGATGGCCGATGAGGCCATGAAGATCAGGACGGACATCCAGACCAATCGCAGCAATATGAATAATGTTGCCCCAAGCCGCCGGATGCTCGACCCCAGACTGGAATCAAGAAGCTGGTAGGCGGAAACAACCCGATGCCTCATATAAGCGGGGATCAACAAGCGCGTGACGACAAAGTAGACAATCGGGATGGAAGCGAAAATAAAGAGGATAAAGGGGCCGTGCTTGATGATTTCCCCCGGCTGAGAGAGGTAGCTGATGGTGCTGAAGAGCGTAGCGAAAAGTGAAATACCGACCAAAATCGGGTTCATCCGGCCGTCTCCGATGAAATAATCGGAATCATTTTTTTCGCGCCGTGCATACCAGACGCCGATCCCAACCATACCGACCGCATATACGGCCACAAAACACCAGTCTACCACATGCAAGCCGCTGCGGGGCGTAACGGTTGCACTACTTAAATCCATCATTAACCCAAGTTTTCAGTCAGGTTCATAGACTTCCAATGCATATTTACCGGACTCAGCGGTAATGTAGAGTGACGGACCGTACGACCGGGGAATTGGCCGAATTCGGACTGGTCAACCGGATTCGGTATTGCGCCCAAGCATTCTTAGACAGGAAAGGGGGCAGATGGATTCCAGAGGTGTCCCAGTAGGATTCTGGACCCGAAGGTCCCGTCCAAATAGCATCTGCAAGGGCATCTCGATTGGCGGCGGTGCGCACCTGGAGGGCGACTTGAGTGCGTTGCGGGGTTTCCGCCTCCCACTCCAATCGGGTAAAGAACGAGCCCAATCCGGCAAAATAGGGAACCGAGGTATAGGTCCAGAAATTTTTGCGATCCGCCACATGGCCGATATCAGTTGCGGTCATCAGGTGCGGGCCAAGCCCGGGCAGTGATAGTCGCCGGGTCTCGGAAAAACCATCGGACGCTCCCCAATACAACCAGGAGTCGTTGGCATGATTTCCATCCCGTGTATGATTAGCAAAAAAGAGATCCGGCCAATCATTCCGGTCAAAATCGGCAACCAGTACTCCCGAAGCGGAGTGGGTTGGTATCATAGTCACTTGGTCCGGGTCGAATCCACGGGCGCTGTTCCAGTAAATATAGGAGGGATGGGAGCGAGTCACCCCGGCATGATAAGAGGTCAAAACCAGATCCAGATGTCCGTCCCGGTTTAAATCGGCCACGGCCGCATCTTCCGCTCCGGTAGATGGCAGCACCGTGAAGGAATCGGGGTTCGGTCCCTCCAGTGTGCCCCAAAAAATGAAGGTGTCTCCATCCGGTGATCCCCCAAAGGAGCGTGGCTTGCCGGGAGCGGGATTTTTATCAAAAAGGTTGGGAACAATTACATCGAGAAATCCGTCTCGGTTGAGGTCGGCAACTTCCAGGGCTACGGCGGCTCTCACCGGCAGGCGAGTCTCATTATCCTGGGAAAACCCATTAGGTCCGTTCCAGAAAATGCCGACATACTCATCGATGAAGTTGGGGTAAAGCAGATCCACCCAGCCATCTTGATTGAGGTCGGCGATGGTATGAAATCGGACGCTCCGGATATTTAAAACCCGGCTATTGGCTTCGGAATAACCTCCCGGTCCTCCCCAATAGATGTGAGTCGAATCCTTACCGGGAGCCCATTCACTCATGGCCATGTCCAAATACCCATCCCGGTTGAAATCCGCAGTCCGGCAGGAAAAGGCATATTGAGAGGACAATGCTTCCGAACGATCTGCGGCAAAACCTTCCTCCCCTCCCCAGAAAATTGTGGGAGGACTGTGGGCAACAAGAATGTCAACATGCCCATCGGCATTAAAATCAGCCGCCGTATAAGCGTCTGCGCCGCTAGTGGGCAGCAGGGCACGATTGGCGGCGGAAAATTTGCCGTCCGGTTCACCCCAGTAGAGATAGGCCGGGGAAGCCCCGCCCTCCGGTCCCGACACCATGTTGACTACGACCAAATCCTCCTTGCCGTCCAAGTCCAGATCGGCGGCCACCAAATCGGCCGCATGGGAAGATGGGACAACCAATGTGTCGGTGAGCGAAAGACCGTCCTCATGTCCCCGGTATATGGTGGTAAAGGCATCGTTGGATCCAGATTGATTATTTGTGGAAAGCAAGAGGTCGTTACGTCCGTCGCCATCGAGATCCGCAATGCGGGTGGCCGAATGGGTGCCCGGAATTTGCAGGCGGTTATTGCGGGCAAAGCCTTGCGGACTACCCCAATAGACAAAGCTATGTCCGCCCGTGGTTTGCGCGAAAACAAGGTCAGGCCAACCATCCCCGTTGAGATCCCCGGCATCGACGGCCTGTGGCCCGACGGTTGGTAAAAGAGTTTTACGATCTTTGGAAAATCCATCGGATCCGCCCCAGTAAACTGGAGATTCCAAAGCCACCGTATCTACGATATTGTAAATTCCCCCTTCGCGTTCCCGCAGACGAAAGGCGTTCGTCAAAGCGAGATCGGGCCAACCGTCGCCGTTCAAATCATGGGCTGCCAGAGCGTTGCTACGCTCGCCGGGGAGGCGCACCGAAGGTGTTCGCGTATAATCACCGGTTGATCGGGCCAGGTAAATATA
>JAJFLT010000463.1 GCA_021772555.1 Opitutales bacterium
CGCCCTTGGGCGAGCGTGGATTGGATGGGGCGGGAATCGACAATCATTTTTTCATCTCGGGCACCGATGGTTATCCTGAAGCAGCCAACAGGGAGACCTTGGTTGCGATTCAGATCGAGACATTGGAGGCGCTCGAAAATGAGGAAGCGATCGCCCGGGTGGAAGGCGTCGATGTGATGTTTATCGGTCCCGGGGATCTGGCCCTGCGCCTGGGCTGCGCAATGAATTGGCAGGAACCGAAGATGATCGCCGCCCAGGAGCGGATCGCCAAGGCCGCTGAAGCGGCCGGCATCGCCTGGGGGCGGCCCTCTGGAACGGCCGAAGACATGGCGAACATTATCCGGCTGGGGGCACGTTTTATCGCCCACGGGAGTGATTTTGAAGCGGCGCTCTATTCTCTGCGGAATCGCTACAAGATTACATTCGATACAGCATTGGCGGAGATAGAAAATGAAGTGGCGGTCTCCTCCTAGATTTCCATGGGAATAAGACAGGGTCGTGGGGTATTGGTTTGTTTACTGGCCTGATCGGCCAGATAATCGGGATTTGGTGTTTTTTTACTCAACCTTGAGAAAACGAGAAGGTTGAAAACCCGGCAAAACCTGCTGTGGCCGCTCCGGGAAGCCACTGGGCGCTTGGCTGGCTGAGTCTATCTTGCACCGGGTTTGGTAATCCGTAAAAATTCAGGGCAATCTTGAGTCTTGAGGCGGAGAAATTCCGCTGAAAATGGGATGCAATTCCGGGAATTGATTGTGTTGACAAGATTATTGCAAAAAAAGCCCAAATATCCCGAAATTATGGTGATAAGGGGTTGCTTTTGGCTGTTCATCGGAGGTAGTCTATAAATTGACGATTTCTTTTTTAATTTACCTATTTAATCTTCATGGTCGAAAACATAAGTAGTTCAAAATCAACGAATAATAAAAAAACAGATGGTTCCGCCTACGATGCTTCCAAAATCCAGAAACTGGAAGGGCTGGAAGGGGTTCGCAAACGCCCCGACATGTATATTGGCGACACCAATGAAAGGGGGCTCCATCACTGCGTTTTCGAGATCGTGGACAACTCGGTGGACGAGGCTTTGGCAGGGTATTGCAGCCTGATCAAAGTTACCATTCATCTGGATGGTTCCTGTTCGATCGAGGACGATGGGCGGGGCATTCCGGTGGACATGCACCCGAAGCACAAGATGCCGGCGGTGGAGCTGGTTCTGACCAATCTGCACGCCGGGGGCAAGTTCGGCAAGGGAGCCTATCAGGTCTCCGGCGGGCTGCACGGGGTGGGGGCAAAATGCGTCAATGCGGTTTCGGAGTGGTTTGAGGCGGAAGTGAGCCGGGAAGGCAAGGTCCACCATATCGGATTTGCCCAGGGCAAGACGACCAGCCCGTTAAAAGTGATCGGGACGGCGAAAAAGACGGGCACCAAAATTACGTTCATGCCGGACCCGGAGATTTTCCAGATGGTACGGGATTTTCAATACGATATTCTGGCCAAACGGATGCGCGAACTGGCCTTCCTCAACCCAGGCGTCGCCATTGAGTTGGTGGATGAGCGAAACAACAAGAGCGAACAGTTCAAATTTGAAGAAGGGATCAAGGAGTACGTGGCCTTTCTCAACCGGGCCAAAACAGTGGTCCATCCCAAACCGATCTGCCTCTCGGGGAAAGCCCCAACCGAGGATGAGAATAACGATACCGAAATCGAACTGGACGTGGCCATGCAGTACAACGACAGCTACAACGACCAGATCTACGCCTACGCCAACAGTATTCATAACATCGAGGGCGGCACCCATCTTTCTGGTTTTCGCACCGCCTTGACGCGGGTCATCAATAATTACGCCAAGGCCAACAATCTGGTAAAAGACAAAGACCCATCCCTGAGTGGCGACGATGTGCGTGAAGGACTCACGGCGGTGCTGTCGGTCAAGGTACCGGAGCCTCGTTTCGAGGGACAGACCAAAACCAAGCTCTCCAACCGCGAAGTGGATGGCATCGTGCAGAAAATTGTGGGGGAGCAATTGAAGTTTTATTTTGAAACGACCCCATCGGTGGCCAAGAAGGTTATCGAAAAAAGCCTCAATGCCTCGCGGGCCCGGGAAGCCGCCCGCAAAGCGAGGGAAACGGTTCGCAAAAGCGCCATGGCCTCGGGCGGACTGCCGGGTAAGCTGGCCGACTGTTCGGAGAAAGATCCAAGTCTATGCGAGCTGTTCATCGTCGAAGGACAATCGGCCGGGGGATCGGCCAAGCAGGGGCGCGACCGGCGCTACCAGGCCATCCTACCCATTCGGGGAAAACTCATCAATGTGGAAAAAGCGCGCATTGACAAAGTCCTCAACAACACGGAAATCCGCACCATCATCACCGCCTGCGGCACCGGTATCGGGCACGAGGGAGACGGGGCTTTCGACGTGGAAAAAGCCCGCTACCACAAGATCGTCCTGATGTGCGATGCCGATGTGGACGGCTCCCATATCAGCACATTGCTACTCACTTTCCTCTATCGCCAAATGAAGGGATTGATCGAAGAAGGCTACGTCTACATCGCCCAGCCGCCCCTCTATAAAATCAAACGCAAACGCCGCGAGCAATACGTGGACAATGATGAGGATCTGAACCGCATCTTGCTGGAGCTTGGTTCGGAAGATGTGACCCTGGTTCGTCTACGCGACGGTCATAAGTTTTCCGGGGCCAAGGTGGACCGTATCGTGGAAGCTTTATCGCGTTTGGAAAAGCTGGCCGGCGGCGTCACGCGCTACGGTTGCCCCTTGCACCTCTACCTCGACCAACACGAGAAAAAAACGCATCAACTGCCGAAATTCATTTCCCGTATTCGCACCGGTAATCAGGAGGAGTTCCGGTTCCTGCACGACGATGATGCGCGTTCCCGTTTTTACGTGGAGATGAAAATCGATGACGTTTACGAAGACTCCATCATCAGGGAGACTGAAAAGGACGGGCACACCGTTAATCAGCGCATCACGGTGCATGAAATATTTGAAGCCGGGCAAATGACAAAAATTTTAAAGGAAATCGCCCGCATCGGCCTCGATGTCGCCCGGTTTACCCCAAGCGACGAAGCGCGCTACCAACTGATCGAAAACGAGGGTCAGAATAATGAGCGGATCATCGAACTGAACTCGATTATGGAGATCATTTCGCAGATACGTCTGCAAGGAAGGCGGGGCCTGGCCATTCAACGCTACAAAGGGCTCGGAGAGATGAACCCCAAACAATTATATGAAACCACCATGGACCCGGAAAAACGGCGTCTGCTGAAAGTGAATATTCCCGATGCGGCCAAGGCAGAAAACACCTTCAGCGTGCTCATGGGGGAGGATGTGCCATCACGCCGGGCCTTTATCGAAGACAATGCGCTGAACGTTTCTTATCTCGATGTTTGAGGAGCGGAGAAAACCTTTGGGGAGAACTTCATTTCCCTCCCGGTAACACGCGGACAAACCCACTGAACGCCAGATTTTAAAAACGAAGAATGTACGATACCAAAGATAAACAGATTCCGACCAATATCTCGGAAATTATGGAGACGGCTTACATCGATTACTCGATGTCGGTCATCATCAGCAGGGCTCTACCGGACGCACGGGACGGACTTAAGCCTGTGCAACGGCGTATCCTCTACGCCATGTTGCGGGAAGGACTGCTCCATAACCGGCCTTTCGACAAATGCGCCGGTGTGGTGGGCGAGGTACTGAAAAACTATCATCCCCACGGAGACGCATCCGTTTACGACACTCTGGTCCGCATGGCCCAGAACTGGGTTTTGCGCTACCCCTTGATCAAGCCGCAGGGAAACTTTGGCTCGATCGACGGCGATCCCCCGGCAGCCTACCGCTATACGGAGTGTAAGCTGACTGAATTGGCCGAGGGTATGTTGAAGAACCTGGACGAGGACACTGTCGATTTCGTTCCCAACTATAAAGAGAGCACAACCGAACCCAGTGTGCTTCCGGCCGCCCTGCCCAATCTTTTGATGAACGGTTCCACCGGCATCGCCGTGGGCATGACGACCAATATACCCCCGCACAATCTGGGCGAGCTTATCGATGCCACCTGCGCCATCATCGACAATCCGAACATTCCGCTGGATGAAATCATCAAACTCGTACCGGGTCCGGATTTTCCGACCGGTGGCGCCATCATGGGCAATGAGGGCGTGGTCAAATACCTGCAAACTGGCCGGGGCATTTTTAAAGTCCGAGGCACCGCCCACGTTGAAGAACTCAAACAGGGCAAAGAACAAATCGTCATCACGGAGACTCCCTACTATGTCAACCGGGCT
>JAJFLT010000464.1 GCA_021772555.1 Opitutales bacterium
CAGTCGCCCCGACCATTCTTAACTCCCTGAACCGCATTGTGGATTGATTCCCTGCTCCCTTGATGTACCAACTCAAAATCGCTGAGATGTATGGTTATGTTATTCTGCCAAACCACACCCAGATGGCCGCCACCGTATTCGGCTTTTGGATGGGCGGGGAGTTGGCCAAGTGATGATGCCTCTAGTGAGGTGTATTGCGCGATTTGCAGGTGCCAAAATGGTGCGTGTATGCATCTAAAAAAAATTTATACAACGTCTACACATCATTAAAAAAAGTCAGTCAATTACGGGAAACAGATATAGCCTCTTCCCCTCCAAGGAATTACAAACTTTCTTGCAAAATTCGCCAAATATTTTATCGTACCCAATTAAGGGCTGCGTAGACGCTGCCTACAATATGTTCACTTAAATACGAATGCTACAAGTCCACGACAATACATGCTTCGGATACCGTTTCTCAGGAGAGGAAAGCAGACTTATTCTCGAAACTGAATTTCCAGATGGAACTCCAAGGGGAGGACAACAAACCGATATCATTTTCGATGGAGTTTGGTGTCACCACATAGAATCCATTCAAGACGGCAATATCATCTTTGACATTGAAGAGACTGATTTAAAACAGATGAGAAATGATTTTAGTGAACTTTTCAAAAGACTTGAGAACTATGGTTGGCCACCAGAAGAAAAGAAGGATGAACCAATTGAGGAACTAATTCGGAGAAAAAATTTGAAAGTATTTAGGATTGGTTCGAGCTACGGTATGATAGGATTTGTTGTGGCGGAATCGGTTACTCAAACAAACAGCGAACAAAGCGCGCCACTAGACGGGGATTCCGCTGGACTCCATCCCTGCGAGTGAGCTTAAATGTTAGCTGAAAAATATTATGCTAGAAGTTTTAGTTGGTTTAGATGTGCTGGATGATGCAGCGTATGATTTATATCGGAAGTATATGAAGCCATTGCTTACCGAGGTAGGTGGTGGTTTTCGTTATGATTTTCGTATATCTGATACGTTATTTTCTGAAGTTGATTCAGAGATAAATCGATTGTTCATTATTTATTTTCCTAGTCGTGAAGCAATGGATTCATTTTTTTCTGATTCTGAGTAATTGAGAATTAAGAAGAAGTACTTTGAGGAAGCCGTTAAGGCTACAACTATAATATTAGAGCATGATTCAGTTGATTCACAGGAGCTAACAAGCCGATTGAGCAAATTCTGAAACTTACGGTTTTTGATTGCATGAAGGTTTCGGAGGAATTAGGGTTTAACTTTAATATGGAGGTGTTGCGGATTACTCATCTTAAGCGTTCAAGCTCTACCAATAGATTAATCAAGTAATTCAATCGATTGAGATGAATATTTCCAGCAATTACCGTGATAATGTTGTTCATTGAGGATTTTCAAATTTACGTGTAAAAGTTGAGTAAAATTTTATCGTACCCAATCATAGGTATGCGTAGACGCTGCCTACAATATGTTAGCCAATACATTTGGGCTTGGAGATGCAAAAGAAAGTTTTAATCCTTGGAGGATATGGCAACACCGGGTTTCTAATTGCCAGATTGCTATTACAGGAAACCGATGTTCGGCTTATTATAGCAGGAAGGAGTTTAAGTCGAGCACAGCGAGCAGTAGATGAATTAAATCGCGAATTTCATACTGATCGCACCACAAGTAAACAAGTCGATGCTGCCGATACGAATAGCCTAGAGGCAGCTTTCGAAGGGGTTAATATCGTTGTTGTTGCATCAAGCACAATTGATTACGTTCGAAATGTTTCTTGTGCAACCCTTGAAGCAGGCGCCGATTATTTGGACGTTCAGCTTTCTTCCCCCGCAAAATTAGATGCACTTAAGTGCTTGCAGGAGAAAATTGAAAAAAAGGGAAGATGTTTTATTACAGATGGTGGCTTTCATCCTGGTGTTCCCGCAGCAATGGTGCGCTACGCAGCTACCAAATTTGATACACTGGAAGTAGCTAGCATTAGTGCTGCCTTTCAACTAAATTGGAAAGAATTACAATTTTCAGAATCCACTACTTCTGAATTTGTTGACGAATTAAAGAATTTTAATCCGTTGGTGCTAAAGAATAAGAAATGGATAAAAATGAGTATGAAAGAGCTGCCAAAGTTCGACTTTGGCAAACGCTTTGGTGAACAATATTGCACGCCTATGTTCTTGGAAGAACTCCGTTCATTACCCAATGCCATTCCATCACTTAATGAGACTGGTTTTCACATTGCAGGATTCAATTGGATGACTGATTATATTATCATGCCTATCGCATTTTCCGCTTTTAAAATCTTCCGTAAAAAAGCCGCAGGACCAATGGGAAAACTCTTTAGTTGGGGATTAAGAAATTTCAGCAAACCTCCCTTTGGAGCCATTTTACAATTGGAAGCAAAGGGATTGAAAGACAAACAGGATAGTTTCATGCACATGAGGCTTAACCATGATGATGCTTATGTTTTAACTGCTGTTCCCGTTGTTGCCTGTCTATTGCAATATCTAAACGGAGTTATTCGAAGTCCTGGATTATGGTTTCAAGCTAACTTGGTTGAACCCACGCAATTTTTTCGGGATATGGAAAGACTTGGAGTTGGAATTGTAGTCAATTCAAAGAAATTTCAATAGCTCATATTATTTTGGACAGGTTCTAACGACGGCTGGTGGTATTAACGGCTTTGGCGATTGAGAAGGTGGCAATTAACATGACAATTGCGCCAACCGGCACGAATAGAATGCCAAGGCTCGGGTCTCCGCCGTAAACCACCAATCCACCCAATAAAAAACCACCCGGTAACAGCATGGCCCCCCAAATAAGGCAGGAGGACATATAGGGACGGGCATTCAATGAACTTAGCTCACGAATGGTGAGACCGTAGATGATATTGACGATTGCAAATAGCGTCCCGTGGGTGTGAGCCAGAGTGAACATGAGTCGGCGGGTTTCGTTGGAAACATCTAGATACCATCCGAGCTTCAACCCATGCAGGGCCTCCAGAACAACACCCAGTGTGAGGAAAGCAAAGAGTGACCACCAGCCAAACCGGAGGTGACGTCGGGTCAGTGAGGATAATGTTTTATCTGGCATGATTGATATATTTTTTTGGTGAGATAGGTTCTAATAAATTCATTCATTCGGCCTAAAGAACGGGCCGATTATTGCGTTGAGCCAGAAGACGGTGCAGCTCCCGGTTAACAATATTACCTTCGGAATTGAGCATCAAAGGGGCAGGAAAGGCGGTATTTTCGTCGGATTTGAGAGACTGCCATTTCAGGTAGGCCTCATTGATTCCGTCCATAATGGCAGAGGGTTCGGCCGTGTAATCGAAGTCAAAATCCTCAAAGCCGGACAGGGACCGCAGCGAGCGATGGGCAATGAATCGCACGGCTTCGTAGGGATCTGCCATGGTACGGATCAGGTAGGGGTAGGTCCATTCCGTTCCGGATATTTCCTGAGCGGGTTTCCAGCCCATGCTCCAGGCGAGCAGGGCGCGTTGGCCGGCATCACCCTTGATCGACCAGAGAATGGATGCGGCAATCGTTTTCTCGTCCACCGGTATCGTTGGTACTGGTTGGTTGTACCATTGTTTGAGCGTATCGGCGGTGGAGGCCAGAGTTTTGTCCAGGTGGCATAGATTGCAGGCATTGGGCCGACCGGTTTGTAGGCTTTCGAGAGCGCTGGGGTTGGATACTTGATGGCTGCGTATGGCCTTGAGTAGACCGTAGGTGGTGTAGGGCATGTGACAGTTGTAACAAGAGCTGCCTGGGGAGTTGGCCTGGTGGCGGGTGTGCTCCTGCAAGGCCGCCACATTTTCAAATTGGCCGTGGCATTGGGTGCAGGCCGCGTTTCCCCGCATTTCGGGTTTTAGCTGATCGTCGGACCAGGCGCGTATTTCCGTGCGATCATGTCCTTTGGCGTGCATTGTGTGACAGGAGAGGCAGGAAAACTCCCCTCCGGCGTAGCAGGGAGAATCCACAACCCCGTTGTATTCCCGGCCCGTCACCCGGATCATTCCGTCGGGCCAGAACCGGTTTTCCAGGTAGTGCGGGTCATTTGCGATGATGTTGCGAACCAAAGGATTTTTTTCGGCTTCCCGGGGATTCACCACGTAGCGCTGAGCCAGCGATTCATCCCCTGCGCGGTAGGTGGAACCTTTCGTATTCCATTCCTGTTTTTCCGTTATGCCGGAAAAGTTCCATATGCTGTGGCATTGACCGCAGACGAGCGAGGCCTTTTGTCCATCGAGCCTTTTGGGATTTTTGATTGTATCGTCCGGCTTACCGGAAAGATAATGGGCGTACCGGCGTACTGGATTCTGATTTTTGCTGATGTGTTTGGTGCCTTCGCTGTGGCAGGCTGCGCAGGATATACCGAATTCGTTTACCTGAGTGTCCATCTGAAAGGAAACATTGGAAACGCGAGGCCGACCCTGGGTGGTATGGCAGTCCATGCAGCCCCTGTTCCATTGTCCAACGGCGTAAAAGTTTCCCTGTGCCGGCGGCAGCAAAAAAGTTGCCCGCATGGGTGTCCATCGTTCCTCCTTGATCATGTAAGCAAAAGGAAGCTGATCGATGACTCGAGTGTTCATGGTGGCCATCCAGTAGAATTGCAGGTGATGAGACCCCGTGGTGAGGACAATCTCATGGCGGCCGGCAGGGGCAACGGGCTCCTCCGGATCGAGCGGTTTAGTGTGGGAGATTTCGACAAAAAGCCTGCCTTCATCTTCAAGAAGAGTATAATCGGATCCATTAAGACTCAGCTCCACTCCATTGAAATCCGTTGCCACTGTATCCGTGCCGGCCACCTGCGTCATCGTTCGATGGTAGGAGTTGTGCCAAGTATCCTATTGGCTGGGGTGGCAGGAACGGCAGGATTGGGCGGAAACAAAATCCCCTGATGGGGCGATTATCAGGCGGTTGCTGAAGTTTGCCAAAATACCGGTAACTTACGCCGGTTAATAGGGCGGCGATGGACGCGCAAAAAAGAACCATTGGAATGAGGAATCGACCGGAGGTGGGAGGATCACTCAATTCATCTTTGTAGTGGGGCTTCCTTTTTTGGCGCATAAACGAAAAAAACAATCCAGGAACATGAGATAGGTTCTAATTCTTAATTGTCATCAGCTGTTGGGCCGTGCTTCATAGAGCCAAGGAGGCGGAGTCAGCCCATACCATTTTGGGAAAAAGTGTCATCGACTCCAAAAGTCTAGTATCCAGCATTCTGTCGTCAAAGGCAGAGTCTTTCCGCTTCATTTTCGAAGGTTTAATGCTTAAGTTTGCTCCATTCTGAGATGGCCGTTTTTCGCTAGCCGACCAGTTGGCTGGGGGGTTTTGTCGGGGTCAGGAAACCGTTGATGCCTTCACACGTTGGGAATTTTCTTTAAGAAATTGCCATTTTTTACGTTGAATGGACAAGCACACTTTTCCGAACTCCAGGGCGTGTTTTGTAAAAATCCAAATGATTGCGGCGCAGAATGTGAACTTATGATTGATGTTGATAGCGTTTTGTGCTAGGGGTTGGCCCCTTTTTTATGCAGTTCGCCGGTTCGAGTCACGCAGCCTTGGAAAATGTGAAGCTCGTTAATAACGCAAAGAGGAAATACTTATGTCCAAAGAAATGTCTCCAAATTCTCTTATTGACGATTACCGGGTGGCGCAGAAGAGGCGCAATCGGGCCCGTGGCGCGGTTGGCCTCATCAGCTTCCTCATTATCGTCGTTTACGTATCACTGATGTGGCAAACTTTCTCCGATTTCAGATACAATCGGTTGCCAGAGTTCGGCGCCGAACTCAGCGCCGAGGCCTCTGAATTCATGCCCGTGCTGGCCGAAGACGTCGGGAAGATGACGGAGCGGCTGGTTCCGTTTTACATCAACACCTTCGCCACTGCTTTCAGCGAGAAGGAGGACGAATTCCGGGAGGTGGTCTCGCTCGAATTTAAGGAATTGGAGCGAAATGCGCAAAAAAGCTGGAGCAAGATCGAGGAGGCCAACGCGCAATTGGCCATTGATCAGGAGGAGGCCGCGTTCCAGGCCTTGGGCGAGTTTATGACGGATGAGGATATCGCCCGTATCAGCGAAGCCTACCGCCGCGCTCTGGAAGAGAATATGGAGATGATTTTTACTGAATACCTCTCGGAACACATCCAGGTGGGGGAAAACATTCTCGATAATCTGGAAGAAATTTCCCGTATCGAAACCGGCATACCTTCGGATAACACACAATTCATTTTCGGTATGATGATGGAATTGCTGGGTCTCCAGATGCAGGAATCGAGCGGAGACGGTTACTACGTCTACAAACCGTAATTGATGGGATACCGCAGTTGGGATTCCAGACAAAAAACCATCTATAGTTAAAAAGAATTTCAGAAATAAGGATTAATAAAATGACAGACGAAAATACCAAAAATAACGAGGATCTGGCGGAATTTCTCACTCAGGAAACCGATTCCTTCAACAAGGCGGCTCGCAAAACGTGGCTTGCCGGTGTGGCGGTATGGCTTTTTCTTGGCGGTTACCTATACTTCGCGCTCTTCATGCTGCAATTTTTTCTAAACCCCAGAAACGCGGCCCTCATGATTTCCGACCAGGTACAGGAAAACGCCCCCGAGTTTATTTTTCAAACCGAGCAGGCCCTGCGCCGCGAGGCACCCAAAATGGCACATGAAATGAGCGCAACCTTCCTTGCCTCGATTCCCAAAATCCGTCTCGAAGCGCAAAAGCAAATCGCTTCCGTGCACCGGGATATGATCCCCTTCATCAGTGTGGAATTTCAGCGCATGATCCGCGAATATGTGGAAGAAAACTCCGAAATTCTCGTGGAACTGGTGGAAGAAGAGGACATCGATGCCTTTGCCAGCCGATTTACGGCGGAATTGGTGGAACAATTCGGTGCCCGCCTGAATGACACCTTGGAAGAGGAATATGGCGGGCGAAACCTGCAATACGTAAACGAGAATTTGCTTACCGCCATCCAATCCATGGACAAGCACCTGAGCTACCTGCTGGATGTGGACTCAGCCCATCTCGACCGTCCTGAGCTCCTCCAAAAACAAATCCTGGCCCTCATCACCCGCCGCCTCATCGAAGGCCTCCCGAAATGACAGATAATCCGACAACATATTATATCGCCGCGGACCCAGCCCCGAAAAACAAGCAACGTTAATAAAGCCTATTACTCTAGGATTTTGTGCCGCGCCGAAATTGCACAATTCTGAGCAGAACCTTCGCTCGCTAATATCAGATGTAAGGATAGATAGGTAGAACAAGTCGCTTCCGATGAGTTCTTCCCATAATCACGTTATGAACCAACGTGCATCGGATATTTTCAGTTTAGAGTAAGTTATGAAAACAACTAATCGATCCCAATTGATTTTGTGCCATTGGCATTTTTAAATTCTCTTTATTTGTCAACGGATTCTAAAGATCTACCTACTGTATCAATTGTCAGTTTATTTGATCCAGAACTCGTTCCAATATCAACGCTAAAAAGTCCTGTTGGTCCAAAAGTCGTTATTGAGTCGACCAATTTAGCCAATATAATATCTCTTTGATCCTGTGAATGAGCAGATTGAACGAATGCTTCGATACAGTTTGTTAAATTTCTTCGGTGT
>JAJFLT010000465.1 GCA_021772555.1 Opitutales bacterium
AGTATTAAAACCCAACGCAAACAAGCGCTCCTGCTTGGAGTGGCCTACAACCTCTACCGCCTTTGGCGTCCCTTTATTCATCGCCCCAACTTCTATTTTCCTTTTCTCTATAGTTTTTCCTATGAGCTTTTCAACAAAGCCGGATAGGTTCTAGTATGTAAATCACGCTTGAATGGTTCCGATTAAGATTTATGCTTGCCAGCTTCGTTAATCTCTTGAAAGTCCACAGACCATTGTTTGAGGCCCACCCCGGTTCGGAGAAAATAGATTTATCATGAAACATACATTATCGGTCCTGGTTGAAAATAAGTTCGGTGTGCTCGCGCGAGTAGCGGGGATGTTCAGCGGACGTGGATTCAATATCGACACCCTGAATGTAGCGCCGACCCAGAATCCAGAGATTTCCCGAATTACGGCGACAGTCCATGGAGATGAATCGCACCTCGATCAGGCAATCAAACAGCTCAACAAGCTGGTCAATGTTATCGACATCAAGGATTTTAAGACGGGCCAATTTGTAGCCCGAGAACTCCTCATGGTGAAAGTCAATGCCAACTCTGAAACTCGCTCCGAGATTTTGCAAATTTGTGATATTTTCAGGGCTAAAATCATCGATGCTTCACCGACCAGCGTGATTGTAGAGGTGACCGGCAATGAAGGCAAAATAAAGGCTTTCTATGAATTGATTGAACCGTTTGGGATCAACGATTTGGCACGGACTGGGAATCTCGCGCTGGAGCGCCGCATGTTTTCTTGACCAAACGGCGGTGAGGTCATACAACGCATCTTTTTAATTTTTGAGTCTACCCCGAAATAAAATAATTATGCCTGCTAAAGTATATACGAACAAAGACGCCGATCTTCGCGTCCTCAGAAATAAAACACTCGGTGTGATCGGCTATGGCTCACAGGGCCACGCCCATGCCTTGAATCTCAAGGACAGTGGCCTAAAGGTCATTGTGGGACTCTACCCGAAAAGCAAATCGGCCAGGGTTGCCCGTAAACATGGGTTCGAGGTTTGTTCCTCTGCCGAGGTGGCCCAGCGGGCCGATATCATTATGCTGGCCGTGCCCGACATGAAGCAGGCCGATGTTTACACAAACGACCTTCTTCCTCATTTGGGCAAGGGTAAAACGCTCATGTTCAGCCACGGTTTCGCTATTCATTTCGGCATCATTAAACCACCCCGAGGTATTGATGTGGTGATGGTCGCTCCCAAGGGACCCGGCCATATTGTGCGCAGTCAATACCTGGAAGGGAAGGGTGTGCCAGCACTCATCGCGGTGGCGAAGGGGTCTACTAAAAACGCGAAGAAAAATGCCTTGGCCTGGGCCAAGGGGATCGGCGCGACGCGGGCCGGCGTTTTGCAAACAACTTTTAAAGAGGAGACGGAAACGGATCTATTCGGCGAACAGACCGTTCTTTGCGGGGGAGCCAGCGCATTGATAACGGCTGGTTTTGAAACCTTGGTGGAGGCCGGTTACCAGCCCGAAATGGCTTACTTTGAGTGCTTGCACGAACTCAAGTTGATCGTCGATATGATGGTGGAATCGGGCATCGCCGGTATGCGTTTTTCGGTCTCTGAAACCGCCAAATGGGGCGATGTTTCCCGCGGACCGAGAGTGATAAACAAGGCGACCAAGCGCACGATGAATGCCATTTTAAAGGAAATCCAATCCGGTAAATTCGCCAAGGAGTGGGTTGCTGAATATAATTCCGGTCTGAAAAATTACAATGCCCTGATGAAAGAGGGCGAGGAACACCAGATAGAGAAAACCGGCCAGAGACTCCGCGGCATGATGCCCTGGATAAAAAAGAAAAATTTGAAAGGCGCCCAGGCAGCTTATTGAGGAACCATCAGAGTTGTATTAAACCCTGGACTACTACAATCGGTGTGGATGCCAATATAGATTTTGCATAACCTTCACAGGTTGCCTGTTTTCATTCGTGTAATTTTTGGTTGAATTTGGAAAATAATATTATTGGCCCGTTTTGGGTCTGGGCGTAACAAATAACTTCGAGAATATGCCACAAAACAAAATAATAGTGGCAACGCGAAAAAGCCCTCTCGCACTGGCCCAAACCGAGTTGACGCGCGGTTATTTGAAGGAGAAACTACCCGAGGTTGAATTTGAAGTTTTACCCTTGGTAACAACGGGGGACCGCAGGCAGCGTTGGTCCCTGGAAAAGGAGGGTGGCAAGGGACTTTTCACCAAGGAGCTTGAGATGGCCTTATTGGAAGGCCGCTGCGACCTTGCCGTCCACAGTGCCAAAGATTTGCCGACAAGCCTGGAAAGCGGGCTGGCTATCGCCGGTTATCTGCCGCGGGAACTCGCTCATGATGTGCTCGTTGCGAGGGAGGGTTGCACCGACCCCGGTTTCATCGCCACGGGCAGCCCCCGGCGCAGAGCCCAGGCCAAGTTAATGTTTCCCCAGGCGGTCTGGGGTGAGATACGTGGCAACGTGGATACCCGGTTGAACAAAATCAGTCGGGGGGATGCCGATGCCACCATTCTGGCCGCGGCCGGTTTAAAACGGTTGGGATTCCACAGTTGGGCAGGCGTTGAATTCAAGCCTTTCGATGTACGGCAAATGGTTCCTGCCGCGGGGCAGGGCGCCGTAGCACTGGAATGCCGTGAGGAGGAGGTAGATAAATTTTCTTTCTTACTGGATCGAGAAACGGGTCGGGCAGTTTCCCTGGAGCGGCATTTTTTAGGTTTACTGGGAGGTGGCTGCCATAATTCCTATGCCGTTCATTTTATTGAAAATCGGCTCCTCGTTTTTGTTGAAGAAAGTGGTTTTAGTGAATACGATATGTCCGGTTACGATGATGATTCGGCCATAAAAAAAGTCGAAGATATTGCCAGTAAATTTGTCGCAAAATGAAATTGGCCAACAAGAAGGTGGTCGTTACGAGGAGTCCGCAACAAGCGGGTGAATTAAGCCGGAAGCTCGAAGAGGCTGGAGCGGTACCTCTGGAATTGCCGCTCATACAAATCAAGCCCTATTGCAATGCGGAGACAGCCGAAGAGGTTTTTGCAGAAATCTCTCAATACGATTGGTTAGTATTTACGAGTGCCAATGGGGTAAAATATTATTTCGAGCAATTTTTTAAACATTTTGAGGATATACGATCCCTTGGTATTTTGCGCATTGCAGTGGTCGGCAAAAGCACGGCCAGGGCAGTTCAAAGCAACCGTTTGAAAGTTAATTTGATGCCGGAGGAAGCAACATCGGAGGCCTTGGCGGATGCCCTTTGCCAGGAACAGAGCATGGATAATGTGAAGGCCCTCATCGTAACAGGAAATTTGAATCGTGAGGTTTTAGAACAGAAACTCAACGAAGCCTGCGCTATCGTGGATACGTTTCCGGTTTATGAGACTTTAAAAACGGATTTGCGCAATAACCCGGCGGCAGAATCCTTTCGCCAGATGGGAGCCGATGCCGTTACTTTTACCAGTCCATCAACGGTCAAATCCTTTTTGGATCAGGCCGCCGATCTCCAGCTTGAGGAGGGCGCGCACCAGCCGCTTACCTGCAGTATCGGGCCGGTTACTTCGGAAGCCATGCGCAAAGTCGGTTTAACCGTTGATGTGGAAGCAATCGAACCAACCATGGACGGAATAGTCCTGGCATTGGCCAATAAATTTAAAAACCAGGATAATTCCTGACAATCAATAAGTGCCGCAATGTCCAAACGTATTGAAGTTAAAGTAAAAGTTTGTGGTATTACCCGACAGGAAGACGCGGTGGCGGCCCTCGAACTTGGAGCAGCAGCTATCGGGGTTAATTTTTATCCACCGTCACCCCGCTTTGTCAGTCGAGAAAAGGCGGTTGAGTTATTAGAAATAATCCCGTCAGGCCAACGTGTAATGGTAAGCGTTAATCCCAGCCCGGTTGATCTGGAAATTTTTTCCCTAATGGGTTTTGATTTTTTTCAAATACATTTTCCGAACTCCACTTCCGAAAATACCCTAGCCGATTGGATTAAAGCAGTCGGAACGGAAAAACTTTGGTTGGCTCCCCGTATTCCCGAAGGAGAATCCTTTCCAGAATCTATTCTTGAATTTGCAAATACATTTTTGGTTGATGCCCATTCCAAAAAACTTTTTGGAGGCACCGGTAAAACAGGCGACTGGCAGGCATTTAATTTTCTAAAAAATAAATACCCGGATAAAACCTGGATTCTGGCAGGGGGTTTGAGTCCGGATAATATCAAGAATGCCGTGCAAATAAGCGGAACCCGCTATGTGGATATAAACAGTGGCGTGGAATCATCGCCGGGAATTAAGGACTCCAGGAAACTTTCCGCGCTATTCAATAATCTAGCGAAGGCTTAGATGCATTTCCGTAGGCGTTAGTTCTAGTGCATGCCGGTTTCAAGAAATGCGGTGTAGACTTGGCTGGCGCGGTTGAGGGATTGAATGGTGACGTATTCGTCGGAGGCATGGTGGTTGTGCCCTTCGGGACCGTAGCCGATGGTCGGGATTGGCATATCCAAACCGAAAAGTCTTGAATCGTTGAATCCGGTGGAAACGGAGTATTCCACTTTTTGCGGATAAACCGCACCGATGGCTTTGGCGAATGATTTCGGCAAAGGATGATTCTCGGAGATTAAATAGGGCCGGGCGAAGAATAGGCGTTTAATATCGAATTCGATTTGAGGGTTTTTTTCAGCGAAGGATTGTACTCTTTCACATAATTCCTGCTCGGCCACATGGCAATTTTCGTTGGGCAAAACACGGCGATCGATGGTGAACCAAGCGGTTTCAGGTACGGTGTTGATTTTCGCGCCTTCATTTTGTCCGAAGGTCCCGCCAATATTGATGGTTGGGCGCATGGTATTTCCATCAGGAGATTGAAATTCCCTGGCCTGTAGCTGTTCTTTGAAAATTTGAAGGTCTGCCGTCAGCTCTGACATTATTTCGAAAGCGTTAAGGCCTTTATGGGGTGTGCTGGCGTGAGCCGCCCGGCCTTTAATTTTCACTTCGAGCCATATTACTCCATTGTGGCCGATCCCGACGCGGTTTCCGGCGGCTCCTTCGCCAACAAGGACAAAATCAGACTTAGGTAATCCTTTTTCGACCAAGTATTCCGTACCTAATTTTCCGCCCGTTTCTTCATCGCAGACGAATGAAATTTCGACATTGAAGGCCGGTTTCAGACCCGTCCGTTGAAATGCACTCAAGCAGTGGAGGAAAGCGGCGATGGCGCCTTTCATGTCGGCTGTGCCGCGACCGTAAATTTTCCCATCAAGGTGATAGCCGGAAAAGGGCGGGTGGGTCCATCCCGGGGAGACCGGCACGACATCATAGTGCGCATTGAAATGGACCGTTTGGGCGGCTCCGGTATCAAGAAACCCCAGCACATTATAGCGAGGGAAATCGGTGGCTTCAGGAAGCGCTTTAAGGGCTTCGTTTGGTGGGACTGGCAGGACTTCGGATTTGAAACCAAGCTTGATTAACGCCGAATTTAGAAAGTTTGCACACTGTTCGTAATTTTGTCCGGGAGGATTGACCGTGGCAATATTGACCAATTGGGTGAGAAAAGAGTGCATCTCCTCCTGGTTTTCCTGCAATGAATTTTCGAGAGCCGGATGCATTCTGAACAGCTATCAAGACAAGTTGATGATTCGTATTTTGGTGTTTGCAGGCGATTTGTAAAATACCGCCATTCTGCCGATAAGGCCAACTTGATGGCAGGCGGCGGCCTTTTCCACCTGGCTGGCGAGGACTTTTTTGTCTTCGCATTTAGCCGGTAGTTTAACTTTGACCAACTCCTCCCTATCTAGGGACGCCTGCAATTCTTTGAGGCAGCTATCGGTTAAGCCATTTTTTCCGATTGCCACTCTCGGCTTCAGCTTCATGGCCAGCCCCCGGAGGTATTTTTTTTGGGCGCTGTTCAGTGGATTCGTGGTGGGTGAAGGCATCTCAGTTTTTAAGAAGTGACTGCAAGGCTTCATCGAGTGCGTTAATGTCGTTTCCGCCACCCATGGCGAAGTCGGGTTTGCCGCCTCCTTTTCCTCCCAGTTTTCCTGATAGGTCACGGATGATTTCTCCCGCTTTATGCCCTTCGACGATGGCTTCATTTGAGCAGAGGCTGAGAAGGGTCGCCTTGTGGCCGAATACCGCACCCAGAACAATCACGCCGGGGCCGGTTTTTTTGGAAATAGTGACGGCCAATTTTCTAAGATCGCCGGGATTGGCCACCTCGACTTTGGCCACAACCCATTTTAAGGAGCCGATATTTTTCGCTTCATGAGCCAATTTATCCGCCAGAGTGGCCGTCCCCTGACCCCGCAGATTGCGGAGTTCCTCTTCCTGGCTTTTGCGTTGGTCGAGGAGGGTGAATAGTTTCTCAGAAAGTTCCGCAGGTGGACAGGTGAGTTGATGGGCGAGATTGGAGATGAGAAGGAAGTTTTTTTCGATCAGTGAAATGGCGCTTTCTCCGACCACTGCCTCGACTCTTCTGGTGCCTGCCGCAATGGCCGATTCGTGGACGATCTTGAGTAGACCGATTTCTCCGGTGGCCCGGACATGGGTGCCGCCGCATAGTTCTACGGACCAACCCCCGATATCCACCACGCGGACGATTTCCCCATATTTTTCGCCAAAAAATGCGATGACGTTTTCCGGTTTTTGGGCAAAGGGGATTTCATGCCAATCGATGGCCGCATTTTCTAGAAGCCGTTGATTGGCCAGCAATTCGATTTGCTGAAGTTTTTCTTTACCGGGGGCTTCGAAGTGGGCGAAATCGAATCGCAATCGGTCTTCAGCGACAAGGGAACCGGCCTGACGGACGTGAGTTCCGAGGACCTGCCGGAGGGCCCAGTGAAGAACGTGGGTGGCGCTGTGGTGGCGTTGAATCGCTTTACGGCGGGGTAGGTCAACCGTTAATTGAGCAGGTTTTCCAACCAATTCCACGGCTGGCAAGTTTTCCATAAGATGGAGGTAGCGGCCAGAATCGTCGCGGATGGTGTCGCGGATGCGAATTGTGTAATCTTCGATTTCGGCAACGCCGGTGTCGCCCAACTGGCCACCCATTTCCGCATAAAAAGGTGTTTGCCGAAAAACAAGGAAAGACTTGCCGTCCGCCTCTACCCGGTCGAGCAACTCGGTTGGATGGTTAGTGAGGTTTTCCTCCTCGAATCCGACGAATTCCGTTTTTTGGATTTCAAGATCATCCTCTGAAACTTCTATGGCCGTTTTTTTCTGAGCGGCGCGACCACGGGCACGCTGTTTTTCCATTTCCTGGGCAAAACCTTCCAAATCGACTTTGAGGTGGCGTTCGCGGGCGATTAGCTGGGTGAGGTCAATAGGAAAACCGTAGGTATCGTAGAGTTGAAAGGCGTCCTTGCCGCTAATGATGCCAGAATTTCCCTCCGTAATCTTTTCGAGCATTTGCAGACCGCGGCCAATGGTGCGCTCGAAGGCTTCCTCTTCCGAGGCGATAACCCTGCGGATGACTTCGCGGTGTTCGACCAGTTCAGGGAAGACGGAGCCCAGTTTTTCCTCCACCGGGTCGGCCAGTTTAACGAAGGATGAAGCGGGCAGATCAAGATGACGGGCAAAGAGGACGGCGCGGCGCAGGATTCGCCGGAGGACGTAGTTGCGGCCTTCGTTGGCGGGCAGAATTCCATCGGCGATGGAGCAGGAGAGGGTGCGGATATGATCGGCCAGAACGCGGAAGGAACAGTCTTTCAGTTCCACTTCACTCATGTTGGCGGGATCATTTGGAATCGTGCCGCTGTAACGATGCCCCGACATTTTTTCCAATTGCTGGAAAATATCCGTGAAAAGATCGCAATCGTAGTTACTGGGAGGATTGGAAAAATCGGTAAAATTCTTTGTTGTGGCGATGATTCCGGCCACGCGCTCGAAGCCCAATCCGGTGTCAACATGGCGGGCTGAAAGGGGTTTAAAAGAACCGTCCTGGCCCGCATTAAATTGAATGAAGACGAGGTTCCAGATTTCTATGCAAAGCGGCGATTCTTTATTGACGAGGCAGCCCCCTGTATTTCCATCGGGTGTCAAGTCCATGTGGATTTCGCTGCACGGACCGCAGGGGCCGGTATCGCCCATCATCCAGAAATTATCTTTCTTGTCCCAGGCCTGGATGTGTTTTTTGGGGTCCAAACCGCTTTTGGTTAGAACCTCGGCCCAGTAATCCCAAGCTTCCTGATCGAATTCCGCCGGATCGCCTTTAGCCGGTTGGTAAACGGTGGCATAGAGCCTTTCCTTGGGAAAGCCCCATACTTCGGTCAGTAATTCCCAGGCCCATTCGATGGCTTCCTTTTTAAAATAATCGCCGAAGGACCAATTGCCGAGCATTTCAAAAAAAGTATGGTGGTAGGTGTCCAAACCAACATCATCGAGGTCGTTGTGTTTGCCGCCGGCGCGGATGCATTTTTGCGTATCAGCGATTCTGGAGTGAGCAGCGGGACGTTCGTCCAGGAAGTGAGGCACAAACTGGTTCATGCCCGCATTGGTAAAAAGGAGGTTGGGGGCCGTCGGCAAGAGGGAGGCCGAGGGTACGATTTGGTGACCCTTTTCCTTGAAGAAATCGAAAAATGACTGCCTGATTTCAGTGGAGTTCATTGTGGAGGGATACGGGATGGTGTCAGTGGACAGGTTTCAGGTGTCAGTAAAATTAAATGGCGAGGACAGGTTCAGGATATGGTTTACGGATTGCCAAAGAAGGCAAGGGAGTATGCTCAACATTGGCATCCTGACACTCGAAACCTGACTCCTTCATCCTACGTCTCAACTTAGATGGGTAAGAATAGTCTCTGCCATTTGCCGGGTGGTCACGCTTTCTGTCTCGAATGCGATATCGCTCGTTCTGACGCCGGACGATACGGCTTTATAAACGGCGGATTCGATCTGCGTGGCGGCAGCGGCTTGACCGAAACTGTGGCGGAGCATTAAGGCCGCACTGAGGATTTGCGCGCAGGGGTTGGCGATTCCTTTCCCGGCGATATCGGGGGCGGTTCCGCCGGCCGGTTCATAGAGTCCAAAAGGCAGGTGATGGCTGTTTTTACCCATTCCCAAACTGGCCGATGCAAACATACCAAGAGATCCACAAATAGACGCCATAAGGTCGGAAAGGAT
>JAJFLT010000466.1 GCA_021772555.1 Opitutales bacterium
CATTATACAAGGTTTCCGCCTATGCCTATGGCTCGACACCCGTAGGAATAGAATTCGATGGACACCCAGGGACTATCCTGGATTCGTATGTAACAGCAGAGGGCGGGGGCGGTGCGATCGAATCTATCGGAGTTTTAATGAACGATTCCGCTACCACACCAACTGGAGGCGGCACCGCAACATTCACCAATGTGGAAATAAACGCCTCCGGCAGCACCTCCAATGTCGCGTTGCGACTGGATGATTTCTCTTTTGTTACTTTTAAGGATAGCATGGCGAGCGCATTGGATACTGGAGGAATCGGAGTCGAGTTAGTTGATTTGTCTGAGGCTAGCATTACCATCTTCAATAGCCAAATTACGGGTTTTAACGAATCCATCGATCACAACAATAAAGTAGTCAATGTGGTTCATACGCAGTTATCACCCCCATTAGCAAATGCTTTTAGTGGACATCAAATTACACTGACGAATTGCTACGACGATCTTTTCCTTCCGATCATACCAGATTTAGAGCCGGATCCGGGGGCACCTTAATTCTGTATGATCGGCTGAATTCCTTTCACCTTCTTGCGGTCCAGTGGCGGAGGGAGGCGAGGAGGAAGAATTCGAGGGCGGCACCGTCGCTGAGGTTGACTTCAAGCAACCCGGTAATTCGCTCAAGGCTGGCGATGGCCCCTGCTAATGCGGGATAGGGTATGTCTTGGCCCGCGTCGATGCTTTGGGTGAAAAATGCCCTGGTGTGATCTTCGATTTCCCGTAAGAGCCGCTGGCGGACGCCTTTGGCCAAGCCCGTTTTGGAGGCCTCTTTTTCTTCATCGGCCAAACCTTCGGGCAGGGCTGCTTTTTCCTCATTCCAGGCCGAATCGGCGAGGGATTTTTGCAAGTTGAGAAAACGTGTCAGGAGGCCGTAAAGGGCGATCACCCTATCGGCCTTGTCCCCGCTGCTGCGCACTCCCTGGACCAAACCCGCCAGCCAATTTTTATAATCACTGAGCCAGTTCGCCCAGTCCTCCCCGGCCAGCGCGTCCACATCGACCGGCAGGCGGAAGCTGAAAGTCCTGCTGCGAATGGTTTCGAGAAGATTGTATGGACGGGTGGTAAGAAGCAGAATGTTGGTGTCGGCAGGCGGTTCTTCGAGGGTTTTTAAAAAGGCGTTGGCGGAGGCGATGTTCATGCGGTCGGCCTCGTAAACAAGGGCCACTTTGCGGTTCCCCTGGCTGGGGCTGTGCTGGATGGCCCGGATCATCTCGCGGGTGGCATCGATACGTATGCGCCGCGCTTTGTGAGAGGGGCGCAGGGTAAACAAATCGGGATGCCCGGATGCTTTTCCCGGTGCTTCCAGCAGGACACCAGCCAAGGCCAGCGCGACTGCCTCCAGGGTGGCCAGGCTTCTGCCATGCAGAAGGATGCCGTGGGCAAGACGGTTTTTATCGAGGGAACGCTGGAGAATCTTTACCGGCCGGCAGGAGCGTAGCGGCTCATCCAATGCGCTGACTAAGTTCATTCCATAGTTTATCTTCGATCCATTTACGGGACCTGCTGCCGTCGACCACGATAAAACGCTCCGGCAGGGCTTTGGCCAACAGGAGATAACCTTCCCGCACCTTGCGGTAAAAATCGATGGTTTCGCTCTCCATACGATCAGGTAAATCGGTGGTGCGGTGCTTTATACGGGCAAATCCGGTTTCGGCGGGTACGTCGAGAACCACCGTGATATCGGGTATAATGTCCCCCACGGCAAAAGTGTTGATGATGTGCACCGGCTCGGCGGAAATCTGCCGCCCCACTCCCTGATAGACCGTAGTGGAATCGAGAAAGCGGTCACAGAGGATAATCTTTCCTTTATCCAGAGAAGGGACGATCAATTCGCGCACCAATTGGGCCCGGCTGGCGGCAAAAAGGAGAAGTTCGGCCTGCGGTGAAATTTTTGTGCTGGGCGAGGCGTGCTTGAGCAGGTGGCGAATTTCTTCTCCAATTTCGGTCCCGCCAGGTTCACGGGTGCATATGACCGGGTAACCGGCATCCTCGAAGCGCGTCGATAAACGGCTTATCTGGGAGGTTTTGCCGCTGCCTTCGGAGCCCTCGAATGAAATGAGCAATCCACGCTTCTTGCGGGTAGGTTTCGCCCTCTTGACTTTGGTCTTGGCCTTGGCGGTAGCCGTGGTTTTTTTCTTTGCCGGGGTGCGAACCCGGGCGGCTTTGGCAGATTTTTTAGGAACAGCTTTTTTTCTAGGTGGCATGGTTATTTCAAATGCTTTTCGTTTTAATTGGGAAAACAGATTTTCAGTTATGTAATTGAGCTATCGGTAAAAGAAAATCAGACGCCGTTAAAGCAATCAACAGAATTGAGGCAAGTCTATTGATAATTACGGATAAAGTTTTCGATTTCAAAGAGTGAGGGGCTCCTGCCGTTGCGAACGTAAAATCCCGATGCAGTTACAGCCATTGTGAGGCAGGCGGGCGGGCTCAAACCGATGATCTGGGCAATCGCGTAAGCGGCATTGAAGTGATCGCCCGCGCCGGTCTCTAGAACGGGGTTTTTCTCAAACGGGCCGGGCGTCCACCAGGCCTCCCCTTTCTGCGCGCAGACGGCGGAGTCCCGGGGGTGAATGACGACTGTGGGAATGTCCAGGTCCTGGCAGAGGCGGCGGGCCATGGTTTTGAGGCCCTCCTCATTTGGCTCGAGGGGCTCATGCCCGCATAGCTGAAAAACCCGCTGCGCTTCCTTCAGGTTAAGACCCAGGGTAACGTAACCGTGATGGCAAAAGCGTTTGATGGTTGCCAATACGCTTTGCACGTCGCCATCGGTTCGCTTTTCGGGATCGGCCAGGTCGAAATAGAAATAACGGCCCCCTTCCCTCGGTCCTAGGTTGGGCAAAATTCTTTCAACAATAGATGTTAAAATATCTGTCATGCGGGGGACCATGGTCCAGTTCACCATGGCCACGAGGTCGGCCCGGGAAATGGCGTCGATGAAAAGACCCTCCCCCACAGTACCTAATATTTCCTGGTAACTGATCGCCTCTAGTGAGGAGGTTTCACCTAACAGGATCTTGCCATCATCAAACTCGAGGGCATTGGTCAGGCCGGGTTCACAAAGGGAAACGGCCTCCGTGCGTTCGGCCAGTTCTTTAAAAACTGGATGCACATCGGGCCGACCCAGAGAACCGATATATTTCACGTTCAAACCAGCCTGCAACAGAGCATGGGCCATTATGGGACCATTGCCCCCCAATTTTTCCGTCTGCCGGTAAAGCTCGATATTGGTGCTTTTGCCAGCCGCAGCCGCTATGCGCTGGGCAAACTGTTCGATGGTTGAAATGGAGGAAAAATTCTTCCCCCGCCCGATACGACGGTCCACCACGGACATTATCCGGTCAACGAATCCGTCAAACCCAACGAACGCCAATTTACCCGAGACGAGGCCGCTTTTTTTAGCCAATTCCTCAAGAGTTTTCGATTGATAATTCATTAAAACAAGATGGTTGATCAATGGATAGGGGAATATTGTGAAAAGGCTGTGCCAACGGCAACCTTTAATGAACAGGATGCGGAATATTAGATGCGAGTCGTCGCCGGTCCTGACACTTGAACACTTCTTCCCTCTCGAAACAGGTGTCGGGTTTCAGTGTTCAGGTTTCGGGTAAGGTTGAACGGGCTGTCCC
The DNA here is from genome assembly GCA_021772555.1 of Opitutales bacterium. Lineage (GTDB taxonomy): Bacteria > Verrucomicrobiota > Verrucomicrobiia > Opitutales > UBA2987 > JAJFLU01. The sequence goes on from JAJFLT010000466.1 coordinate 3,668, forward strand.
CAGCACATTTTAGGGAGTTCAGGATCATAGTTTGCGGATACCAAGGTATCCTGACACCCGACACCTGAAGACTTTTTCCCTCAATTTTGTTTGGGCTGCGATAAAAAAAATCGATCCGGGAAACATTCAGGTTTGCCAAAACGGGTTCGTCTTTTCGTTAATAGCAGAACACATAACAATGAGCCTCGGAATCAGCATCTACTCCAGTATGGCGGCCCTTGGTGGAACGGGCGTTTGGACTTACTTCCAACATTCCAACTTCGCCGGGAAATGCATCGTCATCGCCCTGCTCTTTTTCAGCCTCCTGGCCTGGACGGTGATGATCGGGAAATACCTGGAACTTTCCCGCCTGCGGGACCTCAACCGCAACCTCGAAAAAAGGCTGAGTGAGGTTCTCTCGATCCTCAACATCGAACGACCCTTCTGGCAAAATGTGCGCGGCCCTTATGCCGATTTGATGCGGGCTGCGGTGCACGCTTACTACCGAATCGACTCCGGAAGGGCGTCCAAGGCAGCCCGTATCGGCCACGTGGAAAATGCCTTGCAACGGGTGGTGGCACGGGCCGCCATAACCTATGAGGGCAAGATGGTCCTGCTCGGCTCGATTGTCACCGGGGCGCCTTTTCTGGGACTTCTGGGAACGGTTTGGGGGGTCATGGATGCTTTTGGAAACATCGCCTTGAAGAGCACCGCCAGTATTCAAATGCTGGCGCCGGGAGTCTCGGGAGCGCTCCTCACCACGGTGGCGGCTTTGCTCGTGGCCATTCCCTCCGTTTTCGGATACAATTTTTTGCTCACCCAAACCAAAATCGCCATCACCGAAGTGGAAAATTTCGCCAGTTCCCTGGCCGACCGCATCGAAATCGAGGCGATCGAAGTGGAGGACTCGGCGGGAGCGGAACCGTTAACCCTGGAAAGCTGACAGAAATCCTGCATGGCACGCACATTCCACCGAAAAGAGCGCCTCAGCGCTTTGTCCGAAATCAATGTTACGCCTTTGATCGACCTGGCTTTCGCTTTACTCATTATTTTCATGATCACTGCCCCTCTGCTGGAGCAATCGATCACCCTGGAACTCCCGGTGGAATCGCCCAAGTCCCAGGAACAATCCACCGAACCGCGATTTCAAACGATTTCCATCGATGGAGAGGGCATTTATTATTGGAACACCCGGCCCGTTACGCTTGTTGAATTATCGGGGTTGCTGGAAAATTTATCCCGGCAATCCAGCCCATCGGTTTTAAACATCCGGGCGGATGCCGCCCTGCCCTACCAGAAAGTCGTCTCGCTCATCGACCTGATACAACAAAACGACCTGTCGGACATCAGTCTAGATACGCAGGTGGGCAACTCGCCATGAAAAACCACTCGAAAAAGGGACTTTACTATTCGGCCCTCATTCACGGACTGGTTTTGCTCTTGCTGGTGGCCGGAACTTTTTTGAGCGCCTTCCAAAAACAACCGGAACCACACGTTTTCCATTTGCAGGCGCCGCCCGGGAACATTCCAAGCGAAGTGCCTTCAGTTTCCCAACCAGCCCCGCCCCTATCGGTCGAACTTCCCACTCTGGAAAGCGCCCGGCCATTACCGCAACCGCCGCCGCCCAGACAAAAACCGATTCCAAAGGTAAATAAATCCGTTAACAAGCCAGCGGCCAAACCCATGTCTCACGACCAATTTGTAAAGAATTACGCCCAAACCAACCCCGCGAAACGCACCAGACCGCCGACTAAACGAAAGAATCCGCCGCTCGTGCCGTCCATTGATATAACCAGCATCAGCGAAGAGCTAAACCGAAACCTTTCCAGTCCCAATTCCACCGCCGAAGACCGCGCCCTCGCCGCCGAGGAGCAGAGCCGACTGAAAACTTTTCAAAATAAAATTTACGAGTTACTCAACCGGGCCTGGAGAAAACCCCAAAATCTTTCCGGAGCCCAATATGTGGCCACTGTTCGCTTTACCGTGACGATGGACGGCCGCGTTCTTTTCCAGGAATTATCAAAACCATCCGGGAACGAGATTTTTGATTCTTCGATCCGAGCCGCCTTCTCCCAGGTGGGAGCGGCGGAACCCCCACCGTGGGGAAAACCAGCACAAATGGTACTCACTTTTCGTTTGACCGAGTAGGATCACATCCCCGGCAAATTGTAGCATGAATCTTTCCGGAAGTGAAATTCTCCTCGTTGAAGACGAGCCCTTGCTGCGGAAACGCCTGACAGCCACTCTGGAGCACTGGGAGGCCGATGTCGTGGCAGTCGGATCTCTGGAGGATGCCCGGCGGGCGCTACAGGACCTCTCATTTGATTTTGCCCTCATCGATATTAACCTGCCGGATGGTCTGGGTCTGGACCTGTTGCGGGAAAACCGGTTCTCACCGAACACCGGGGTCGTCATTATGACGGCGGAAAACGGCGTCAAGAGCGCAGTCGAGGCAATGCGCCTGGGGGCGGGAGATTACCTGGGTAAACCTTTCAACCACGAAGAACTGCCCCTCGCTTTCGAACGAAGCCGCCAGATCAAAAAATCCGCCCGCCTGCGCGAACACCAGCAGGAGGCCGAATCGAAAAACAAGGACATTTTTTTCTTCGGTCAAAGTCTGGCCACAGTTAAAGGACAGATGGAAAAAATCCTCCTGGCGGACCGTCGCTTAAAGGAGGGCCTGCCTCCGGTCTTGATCGAGGGTGAAACCGGCACCGGAAAGACTTCCATCGCTCGTTGGCTGCATCAGGAAGGGCCCCGGAGAGACCAACCGCTGGTCGAAATCAACTGTTCTTCCCTGCCTGAAACGCTGGCTGAATCGGAACTATTCGGACACGAAAAAGGCGCCTTCACGGATGCCCGCAGCACCCGTATCGGGCTCTTTGAAGCGGCCGATGGGGGAACCCTGTTTCTGGACGAAATTCCCAGCCTTTCCGCCTCCATCCAGGCCAAGGTGCTGACTGCCCTGGAGGACGGAAAAGTTCGACGGGTGGGCGGAAACCGGGAAATCCCCATCAATGTCCGCCTCATTGCGGCCACCAACAAAGATCTCCGAAACCTGGCCGCGGAAGGAGAATTTCGGGAAGACCTTTACCACCGGCTCGATTTATTGCGGCTGAACATACCGCCCCTGCGGGAAAGAGGACTCGATATTCTCAAACTTTCGGAGCAGCTTCTAAAGGGATTGGCGGAACGCTATCGAGTCGAAATTCCGGCCATTTCAAAAATCGGCGCGGAACGCTTACGGCACTACCCGTGGCCGGGAAATGTGCGGGAGCTGGCCCATGAACTGGAACGGTCGATTGTCCTGGGTGACAGCGATGAACTTGAACTTTCACGATTGGAAAACGGAGTTGAAACAAGTCCTAATACTGAAGATAAGGCAGCTCCTACCACCGGTTGGATGAAAGATGGCTGGACACTCCCGGAGAGCGGATTCAGCCTCGATGATACGATCGACCGGTTGATCGCGCTGGCTCTTGCACAAACTAAGGGAAATGTCTCCTCAGCGGCCCGCCTGCTTGGGGTTAAGCGCGACTATATCCGCTATCGTCTCTCCGGCAAACGCTCTTAATCGGAAATGAATTGGGAAATATTTCCCAATCAAAATAGCCGATTTCTTGAAATAACTGGGAATTATTCCCCAATTTGAACTCAATAGAGTTCATTCAAAATAATAAAAAATTTCTTATATTGCTTAATACCAATGTATTATAAGATTTCAAATTATTGGCACGGGAGATGCAATTGTATTTGGCACGATTGAAAAAATAATTTTCAAGAAAACATCAAAAAAGGATATTACCATGAAAAAAGCAATAAATCTTAGTTTCATAATTCTATTCGCCTTGTTTATCTACATCGACAAGGCCTACAGCCAAGGAGGACCACCGGATACACCCGAGTCTATGGGGCCACCGGATGCACCCGAATTTATGGGGCCACCGGATGTGCAACGACCGGATTTGCCTGAAATCGAACTGCCCGATGACCTGAGGGGGAAAATCGATTCCTACCGGGACGAAAAGGGCGCTTTGAGGGAAGAACTCAGGGATACCCTCGCGGCCCTGGAAGAACCCACCCGGGACGAAGTCCGCGAGACCGTGCAAGCGTTCCGCGACGAAAATGCCGACCGCATTGCCACCCAGCGAGAACTGGCCGCGGAAATCAGGGAAGAGCTACAGGAAATCCGCGGAGATCGGCCAATACCACCACGTCGACGCCCCCTGCCCCCGGAACTCGAGTCCAGGCGGGATGATTTTCACGCCGAACGGCAGGCTCTGCGGCAGGACAGGCATGAGTTCTTTGAATCCATCAAGGACTTGACGGGTGAAGAACGCGATGCGGCCATCCAGGCTTTCCGCGAAGAACAGAGGCAGCGTTTGCAGGAACAGAAAGAACTCCGCCGGGAATTGCGCGACCAGATCCGTGAAGGCGTAACCGATACTGGAAACGAAGACGGCGGTTGAACAACCATTCATTCCAAAATTAAAACCGGTTAAGGGGTTTGCCGGTAATGGCAGGCGGTTTCCAAGAAACCGCCTGCCTTCTTTTATACTTTTGCAACCTTCTGTATTGTGACTATGTTTACTCCGTCTGACCGATCTGTTTATTTGCACAATAGTAATAGCGTTGAAATGTCCGATTTTAAGAAATCTGCAAAAATCAATTGTATGTTGAGAATCGTTACCATTTTTTCTACATTCATTTTTGTGACTGATTTAACATTCGGTCAGGCCGTTTTAAGGGAGAGTGATTCCGGCGGAAACGCGCAAGATTCACTCATGGTGGCAGCGGCGGTTTCTCCAGCCGATTTCAACGATGCCCAGCTCGATGACCTGATCGCGGGCGCCGATCCGGGTGGAAAAACGAAAACTTCTCCCTGGAGCAAGGAATTCACCCTGCTGCTGCAAGGCGGTTACAACGACAATGTTTTACAGGGTGCATTTGCGGAAGAAAGCAGCCCCTTTATAAGCGTCTCCCTGGAGGGGTTTTTGTGGAAAATATCAAACGGGGGGCGCAAAGACAGTTATTGGTATTTGCTCGGTGAACAGTATTATTACCCGGATGCGGAAGGTATCGATAAGGAAAGCCTGGTCATCGTGCAAAATCGTGTAACCTGGAATCCGGGACAGACTCTTTCAGGCGGCTACAAGTTTACATTCACCTACGCCGATGAGGTGTTCGACATTTCTCGTTCCGACCTCGAAATCGAGTCCACAACGCTGGAATTCAAGCAGTTCGATTTGGCTCCTTTTGCCCGATGGAGTCTCTCCGGCAACTCCTACCTGCAACTGGAGGGTGGTGCCCAACGGAATTATTTTCTGGATTCAAGCGATGATTACACCGACCCGTTTGCTCGGCTGACCTACCAAAAAAGGTTTTCCTTTGGAGGTAAACTGGAACTTGGTTTCAAGACGGGACGCAAAATTTACGATGAACGCACACAACGGGACGAGGATGGATTTTCCATCGAAGACACTGAGCTGCAATGGCAATGGCACGAAGCTTCGGTCGTCTGGAAACAGGATTGGATGCGCGAAAAGCGCTTACAGACAACGACAAAATTGGCGGTTAAGCTGAATCGGGACAACGGAATGGGTTACAGCGATTACGATCGCTACAAGATCAGTCAGAAAGTACGTTTGGAAAAAAATTCCTGGAGCCTGCTGGGAGAATTCAATTACTCCTTCAACCATTATGCGGTGCAGACGGTGGATTTTTCCGACGATAATCTCTACCAAAGATACGACCTTTCCGCCCTGGTCAGGATTAATAAGAATATCTCGGAAAAACTGAATATCTTTGTCCAATGGTCGCATGATAACAGCCGGTCCAACCGGATCGAAGACGAGTTTAAGCAAAATGGTTTTTTTCTCGGGATCGAAAGGAAGTTTTAAGCATTGCCGGAAATAGAGAACAGGGGGAATACCAAGGTTAAAGCCAAATCATGGCGATTGGTCGTCGGCCCGGTGCCGATTGCCGCGACCGTGGCCACATTGCTCGTCTTTGCCCTCATCGTAGCGGCGGTCAGTTTGAAGCTCCGAGCACAGGTGCGCAACCAGATCGTGGCCAGGGACGCGGAAGTGCTCTACCCGGTCGCGTTGATGGAAATTTCCCGGGCCGAGGATGATTTTTTGAGCGATCCACTCCTGCAAATGGAAACCGATTTACTGGAGGTGGTCCTGAGCACCTCGGAACTCAAGGGAGTCATCGCGGTGAGAATTTTCGAACCGGACGGCAAATTCTCCGCAGCCGTGCCGGAAGATTTCCTGCTGGGCTCCCTCTCGCCGGCAGTCCTCCAAAAAATCGGCCAAAGGGAACCCGTCAGCCGCTATCACCCGCAAGGCAACATTGAAAATTACTTCATTGATGTAAAAGAAAGTTCCGGCGATGCGGGGTATCCGTTACTGGAGGTGGTCGCCCCCCTGCACCGCACCAAATCATCCGAGTTGTTGGGCATCGCCCAATACCTGCTCGACGGCCAGGAAATCGCCGCGGAATTCACCTCTTTGGACGCCAATCTGGGCAGACAGGCGGGTGTCGCCTTCGCGGCGGGAAGTTTTCTAATCATATTGGTTTTCTTATGGGCTTTCGGGCGGGTTGGAAAAGCCTATAAAGAGATTGAAGAACGTGGCCAACGCCTCCTCGCGGCCAACGCGGAGCTGGCCATGATGGCCAAAACTTCGGCCATCGGCGCAGTGGCATCGCACTTGGTGCACGGTTTAAAAAATCCCCTCTCGGGCTTGCAGGACTTTATCAGCGGCGGCAATGAGAAATCAGTCAACATCGACCACGAAGACTGGCAATTGGCCATCGAATCGACCCGCCGAATGCAGGACATGATTAGGGAAATCGTGGGGATATTGCAGGAAGAGAAAAGCGCATCGGGCTATGATTACACACTTGCCGAAATCAGGAGTCTGGTCGTCTCGAAGGCGAAACCAGCGGCCCAAAAGTCAGGGGTTATTTTTTCGGCCGGCGGGGAAACACCGGAAGCTCGCCTTGACAGCCGACAGGGCAACCTGCTCATGCTCATTCTCATGAACCTGGTGCAAAATGCCGTAGAAGCGACACCCGAGGGGAAAGAGATCCTTTTTACGATGGAAGCCGATGAGGAAAAACTATTTCTCCGGGTGGCCGATGCAGGTCCGGGGATTCCGCACAATATGCTGGAAAATTTGTTTTCTCCTTGCAAATCAAGCAAGCCCGGCGGTTCTGGATTGGGTCTGGCCATCAGCCGACAATTGGCCAAGCATATGGGCGGAGAACTTTCCCTCGAAAAAAACGGAACCGGCGGCGCCTGTTTTTTACTCACTCTTGATAAAACAGCGGATAACTGGACCCCCACCCCGAACCATTTATGATTCTAATGAAAATCCCTAACCCATTCCTGAAAACACGGCTCGCCCTATTAATCATTCTTTGCCCGATGGGAACGAACCTCGTCCAAGCGCAGGAACAGGGAGAGGAATTGTGGCGGTTTTCCACCGGAGGGGCCATCTTTTCATCGGCTACCGTTACCGCTTCGGAAACCATTTTTATCGGTTCGGAAGACAATAAACTTTACGCCGTCAACCCCGATGGAACGCAAAAGTGGGCCTTCACGGGCACCGATTGGTTCGACTCCACTCCGGCCCTGGGTTCGGGCGGTGTCCTCTATGTCGGCTCCTGGGACAATAACCTCTATGCTCTCAATGCGGAAACGGGAGCGGAACTCTGGAAGTTTGAAACCGGCAGCCTGATCATCGCCTCACCAGCCATCGCGACCGATGGCACGATTTACTTCGGCTCGTCGGACGCCACTTTTTACGCCCTCAACCCGGACGGCACCCTCAAATGGGAGTTTC
>JAJFLT010000467.1 GCA_021772555.1 Opitutales bacterium
AAAGGCCGAAATCTTTTTTAGTTTCACGGAAAGGCAGGAAAGCGTCGTGGCCTACGGCCTTCCCCGGCACCGGCACCTCTCGGAGATCGAGGAGCAATTGTCAATGGCAGCGGGTTCACCGGTCATCGTCCAGTTCAACCCCCATCTGGTCCCCATGAAGGCCGGCATCGCCACCACCATAACGGTTCCCGGCGGTGAAACCTCGGTCGAGGATCTGTATAAGACGTGGGAAAATTATTATGGCCAATGCCCCTTCGCAACCCTCCTGCCAACCGGCGCATTTCCCGATACCGCCCATGTTAAAGGAACCAACCGCATCGCCATATCCGCCGTCCACGATCGAAGAACGGGCAATTTCGTCCTCACTTCGGCCATCGACAACCTTATCAAAGGAGCGGCCGGACAGGCCGTTCAAATCATGAACCTGATGTGCGGTTTTCCCGAAACCGAAGGACTCGTATAAATCCTTTTTATTCTTCAATTGAACTTTTTTTAAAAAATTTATCCATGACTGATAATCCATTTACGATAGAAACCGGCACCGCCGGAATAACTGACGTGCCCGGCTTTGAAGCCGCCGGGGCCGCCTGCGGAATCCGCGGGCCCCTCGACGGACGGCTTGATTTGGCCCTCATCTACTCGCCTCATGCCTGCAACGCCGCCGGCGTCTTTACGCAAAATGATGTCAAAGCGGCCCCGGTGCGCCTCAACCAGGAGCAGTTGAAAACGAACAAGGTATTTCACGGAATCGTGGTCAACAGCGGTAACGCCAATGCCTGCACTGGACCCCAAGGAATGACCGATGCCCGGGAGATGGCCACGCTGGCCGCCGAGCCATTCGGCCTACCCCCCGAATCCATGCTGGTTTGTTCAACCGGTATTATCGGTATTTTTCTTCCCATGGACCGAGTGGCCAAAGGTATCGAAGAAACCTCAGCAAAACTCTCCAGCAGTTCGGAAGATGGTGAAAAGGCCGCCCTCGCCATTCACACCAGCGACACTATTTCAAAAACCGTAACCGCTCGCTTCCAATGGAAAGGTGACACCGTGACACTGGCCGCAATGGCTAAAGGGGCCGGCATGATCCAGCCCAACATGGCCACCATGCTCGCCTTCATCGCCACCGATGCGCAGGTAGACCGCACATTATTGCGTAAATTGCTGGTGGAAGCGGTCAGGGAATCCTTCAACCGCATCACGGTGGATGGAGACATGAGCACCAACGACACCGTTCTGCTCCTGGCCAACGGTGCCTCCGAGGTTAAAATATCGAACAAGAACCCGGAACTGATTGAGCTTATTCAAAATGCCCTCAGCGCTCTTTGCCTGCAATTGGCCCTCATGATCGTAGGCGACGGGGAAAAAATCTCCAAAGTGGTGGAAATTTGCATCGATGGCGCTCACTCCCATCGCAAAGCGGAAAAAGTCGCCCGGGCGGTGGCCAACTCCCTTCTGGTGAAAACTTCCTGGGCGGGCAACGACCCCAACTGGGGCCGTATCATGGATGCCGCCGGATACGCCGGAGCGGGGCTGGAGGAAGAAAAAATCGACCTCTCCTACGGCGAATTCATGGACCGAAACAAAAAACCGGTGGCCGTTCTGGAAAACGGAATTCCGCTCCCGACCAACAAAAATGGATGGTTGGAGCAGGTCAGCCGGCCTCGCTTTCAAATCAACCTCCACCTAAACCAGGGAAAAGGCCGCTGCCGTCTTTTTTCCACTGATATCACAGATAAATATGTCAATTTCAACAAAACCGACTAACGGGTTGGACATCGACGAGGTGACCAAGGCCCGGGTGCTTCTCGAAGCCCTGCCCTACATCCAGCGCTTCAAAGGCTCCATCTTCGTGGTCAAATACGGGGGGAAATTCATGGAAGACCCGGACCTTTCCCTGCGCACGCGGGTAATTACCGATATCGTGTTGCTGGCCGCAGTGGGGATTCAAGTGGTGGTCGTCCACGGCGGCGGCAAAGCCATCAGCCGGGCAATGGAGGAAGAGGGCCTCGAGACGACTTTTGTCAACGGCTTGCGCGTAACCGGAAAAGAGGCCATTGAACTTGTGGAAAAAACCCTCAATCAGGTCATCAACCGGGATATTTGCCGGCTCGTCAGGAATAATGGGGGTAAACCGATGGCCCTGCCCGGCAACACCGTTTTCCAATGTGTTAAACGGCACGAAACGGGCTCCGATGGTGAACCGGTCGATCTGGGCTTCGTCGGTGAGATCACCTCCGTCCACACCGAGCTGGTGGAGTGCGCTTTGGCCGGTGGTTACACCCCCGTCCTTTCTCCCGTCGCACTCGACGAAAAGGGTAATCCCTACAACACCAACGCTGACAGCGCGGCCTCCCATCTGGCCTCGGCCTTGGGTGCCCGGCGCCTCGTTTACCTCTGCGATGTACCCGGTCTTCTGCGGGAGCGCGATGACGAGAGTTCCATTATCTCAACCCTGCGCATTGGTGAAGTGGAGGAGTTGAAGAGATCGGGCGTTATTTCCGAAGGAATGCTCCCCAAAGTGGAGAGCGCCGCCAGCGCCATCCATAAGGGAGTGCACCGGGTGCACTTGGTGGAAGGCGGTATGCCTCACAGCCTGCTGCTGGAAATCTTCACGGACAAGGGCATCGGAACGGAAATCGTGCAGGAATAAATTAACCCCATTTAACTTTTATCTTTCAATCACATAACAATGAATTCGACCAAAATTGACACCAAACAACTTTATGATCAAAACGTGCTGGGTAATTATCCAGTGGCCCCACTGACCCTGGCTAAGGGCCAAGGCTCTCGCCTGTGGGACGATGAGGGCAACGAATACCTGGATTTTTCCACCGGAATCGCCGTCAATACCCTCGGCCACGGACACCCCTATTGGGTTCGGCGGGTGAGCGAGCAGGCAGCCCAACTGGCCCATTGCAGCAACCTCTACCGCAATCCCAATCAAGCCCTTTTAGCTGAAAAACTGACCTCCCTGGCCGGGCCGGGCAAAGTCTTTTTCTGCAACAGCGGAACCGAAGCGAATGAATTCCTCATAAAACTGGCCCGGCTCTTTGGCCGCGATACCACCGGAGTCGAAGGCAAACGGTATGAGGTTCTGACAGCCAAGGAATCCTTCCACGGGCGCACCTTCGGCGGCATGGCGGCGACTCCCCAGGAGAAGATTCAAAAAGGATTCGCTCCCATGCTGGATGGTTTCGCCCACGGTGAAATTGACAACCTGGAAAGTTTCGAGGCGCTCATCACCGATAAAACGGCCGCCATCCTCTTGGAGC
>JAJFLT010000468.1 GCA_021772555.1 Opitutales bacterium
CAAATAGGGTTTGGTACCAAGATCGCGTTCGCCATCAATCGTGTGAATATCGGTGTCGGCTCCAAGTATAAGGCCGGCCAGGACATACCGGAAGCCGTCGGGAAAGGTTTTTTCGGCCGGTAATTTCTGCTCAATCCAGAAAACTTGTCCGTCGTGACCGCTTGTGGGTGGTTCAATCGGACCGTTATCGGAATCTTTCCCATAATTGTACCCACGTCGGATCTGCTGTTCGGGACTACCGTAGGCGATATAGGCCTTTCCCGCTTCAATGGTGTCACGATGGCGGTACAGTCTGAACCATACAGGCGTGTCGACATTTTTGAATACCCCGTGAACGGCGATCAGGTTCCGGGTCATCATTGGCAAATAGGTAATATTTCCGCTACGTTCTCCGGATTCCAGTTCGACCCGAGTCACCCCATTGCGGGTTTCCGTAATCGCGGTCGCCCCATCGACGCCTTCAAATGCATCGCAACCCAGGACAATTTGGCCCACGGGTTTCTGAACGGGAGAATCGTAGGCGTGATTCGATTGGTAGTAATTCGCGAAGCGCGTTGTGGGAGCCCGATCGGAAAGAAAGAGATCTTTGAGCGTCTTTAAGGTCATGACCGGTTCCTGATGCCTACGCCGGTCCCAGACATCCGTCTTGTTAACACTCAAGGTGAGGCGGTGGGGCGGACCCCAGAGCGAGATTTTGAGGTTTTCCGTATTCAGGTTTGCGGCTGTTCCGCCACCCCACAGGCCTACGTGTTGGGGGTCACTCGGCGACACGTTCTGCGAAACAACTACCTCTTCCGATAGTTCCCTGAGGCTCGGCTGTGTTTCCCAAAGCGCCTTTTCGATTGACGCTGACGCAATAACCGCAGTGAGCATCCAGTTGATCAATGCTAATCTTATTATGGGTTTTTTAATCATAATTTCAAACACACGGTGATCCTTCATGTTGTGGCCGCCAGGCCAACACATCATTAATTTTCGAGATAAACAGGCGAGTGAAAACGATCTTTAAATTTCCCCGCTTCCTTCATTTGCAGGTATTCCAACTCCCATGGAGACTCCCGCAGGCGTATCGGGCCGTTACGCACATCGTAGGGCATTCCGAGCGACTCAGGATAGTGACTGTAGATCATCAATCGGCGCGGCCTATTGGTCCCATTGGCCCTCGAATTATGTACGACCAGACTATGAAAAATCATAAAGGAACCGGCCGGCGCAAGCATGTCGACACCGCCTGCGGGGTCGATCAAACCATCCGCCACATGCAATCCGTTATCCCCCGATTCGTGCTCCACATGCTTCTTGTGAGTGCCCGGCCAGATGCGCAACGGACCGTTCTCAGAGGTACACTCGTCCAGGAGTAGAGCCGATGATAATACGCTCTGCGGGTAATTCTGCTGTTGAAAATAGGCCCAATCATTATGCATGGGAAAGGAGTCATCAAGCTGGCGGATCTGTAGGCCGCCGACAGGATCGGGCAGGGGTTGTTTGTAATTCAACTTTTCCTCCATAAGGACTGGCTGCTCTCCCATGATCTGTGCCATTGGCTCGGTCAGCCGTTCATCATCCGATACTTGTGCAAATGTCAGGGAAAGGTCATTGATGGGCTGAATCTTCCTCACCACCTGGGTGCCAGATGAGTTCATTCGCCAGTCGAGGCGCCTGCTCAAACGTCCATTTGCCAGCGAGGAGTTCAGTATCAGCGCAAGTATCCAATCCGCGGCTTCGCGCATAGCGGCAACCTCTTCGTCGTCAAACACCCGCTCTAGCACGAGGTAGCCGTTTTTCGCAAAAAAATCGATTTGTTCCTGATTGAGTGCGTTCATATTTTAATAGATAAAAGGCAGGGTAGTTTTAATAAACGTGTAGTATAGTTATATCGATATATCTAAGGTTGATAATGTATCAATACAATTTATGTATTGTATCAATAGTAAACCTTCTTATTTTTCCGAGCCAGTTGTATGTCAACTAAAAATTCATCGTTGACGGATTTTCCTTAACCAATTTGGAATTTCCCTATCACACGGTTTTTGTTAGCTAGCCAATCGATGAGATTTATAGATATAGCAAATAGGACTACATTAATAATGAACTTATAAATTACCAGGTTCTGCCTGCCGGTATAAACCCAAAAGGGTGGGGCAGCGCGGTAAAAATTCCTCAATACCAGAATCCGCTCATGGTCGATAGGCTAACTTCTGAACCTAGAGAAACTGAATTAATATAGTTGCGATTTCAGAATTCTTTATATACCGAATAAATAAATGGATACCGAACCATCTGATTCAAGAGTTTAACGTAATCGCGTCGGTCCGTGAGCTTTGTCTTTCTATAAGAAGGCAAAATCGATTTGGCTAGTTCTATTCGGATTGAATACATATAGTTTAGAGATGGGTGTATTTTTTGAAGGATACATTGCATATTTGAGTAATAATTAGAAGAAGTAGAAGTAAAATTTATGACAAACAAAAAATCATTTTCTGACCTTGGGCTTACAGCGAAGATGCTGGACGCAATTAATAAAAAGGGCTTTGAAGAGCCAACCGCGATTCAAGCTATGACTATCCCTGTAATGCTAAGAGACGATACTAATATCATCGCTCAGGCTCAAACAGGTACAGGCAAAACAGCCGCATTTGGTTTGCCTTTGATATATATGGTTAACTCTGGTGCCAAAACAGTTCAAGCACTCATCCTGGTTCCTACACGTGAATTAGCCATTCAGGTATCTGAAGAAATCAATTCTCTCAAAGGAGACAAGGACATTAAAATAGTACCAATATATGGCGGTCAATCGATTGACCAGCAATTACGCAGATTGAAAAAGGGCGTGCATATTGTAGTTGGAACTCCAGGCAGGGTTATCGATCATCTTAACAGGAAGACCCTAAGGCTCGGGGGTATTGAGCATCTTATCCTCGATGAAGCAGATGAACTGCTGAATATGGGTTTCATCGACGATATGGAAGAAATAATGAAGCATACTAATGCTAACAAAAGAACATTATTGTTTTCTGCAACGATGCCCGGTAAGATAAAAGATCTTGCTCGTAAATATATGGATGGTTATGAATTTCTGACAGTTAAGAAAGAGCAACTGACATCCAACCTAACGGAGCAGATTTATTTTGAGGTAAAAGCTTCCGATAAATTTGAGTCACTATGCAGGATAATTGATGTCGAAGATGATTTTTACGCTCTGATTTTCTGCAGAACAAAAAATGATGTTGATTCTTTAGCCTCTCACCTAATGGATAGAGGCTATGACGCAGAGGCAATTCATGGAGATATATCGCAGGCACATAGAGAGCGAACCCTTGGAAAATTCAAGAAACAGACTATCAATATTCTAGTAGCAACAGATGTTGCGGCACGGGGAATTGATGTTTTCAACCTCACCCACGTTATCAATTATTCACTCCCTCAAAACCCTGAGTCCTATGTTCATCGTATAGGACGTACAGGAAGGGCCGGGAATGAGGGCACCGCCATTACGTTTATTACCCCTAATGAATATAGGCGATTGATGTTCATACAGCGATTCGCAAAGACTGACATTAGAAAATCAAAAATACCAGAAGTTAAAGATATTATATTAGCCAAAAAGAAAAAAATATATGATGATCTGAACGCTATTCTTGAAGACAGGATTGATTCCGACTATTATAATTGGGCAAAAAGGCTGCTTGCAGATAAAAACCCGACAGAAATATTGGCAGCTATACTTAACTATTGTTTTGAAGAAGATCTAAACCCTGATGCCTATGGTGAAATTAAAACAATCGGGGGAAAAGGAAAGCCACTTGATAAACAGGGTAAAGCAAGGCTATTTGTAGCACTTGGCAAGAAAGACAAGATTAATGCCAGGAAACTTGTACAGCTTATTATGAGCCGTGTCCCGGTTAAATCCAAACATATCAGTGACATACAGATTATGGACAAGTTCTCTTTTATGACCGTTCCCTTTGATAAGGCTGAGAAAATTGTTATAAGCTTTAAAGAGAAGGGTCAAAAACAACTGATCACTCATGCCAAGGGTAAGGGCTAGAGTCCATTACCTATCGTTTCACTTTTCTTCTTCTCATTAGTTAGAGCAGTTTTTGCATGCTTACGATTACGGCAGTTTCCAAGGCTTTTGGCGAGCGAGTCTTGTTCGATGAAGTTAAACTTCAGATCAACCGGCAGGATTTGCTTGGTCTTGTGGGTCCCAATGGAGTCGGAAAATCGACGCTTTTTTCCATGATTTTAGGGGAGGTGTCACCCGATGGGGGAAAAGTGCTTCTGGAGCGAAATGTATCGCTTGGGTATCTTCCTCAGGAAACCGCGCCGGTTGGAGAAGAGACGGTTCTCGAATTGGCAACGGCAATTTCGCCTGAGATTGTAGAGCTTCAGAATCAGTTGAAATTGGCGGAGGCGGATCATGATCACGAAATCGATCTCCATGACGATGTGCACATGCGGTTTGAGGAATTGGGAGGGTATTTGCTTGAACCGAAGGCTAAGAGGATATTGGGGGGACTTGGTTTTCATGTGGAGGACTTTAATCGTCCGACCAGGGAGATGAGCGGCGGCTGGGTGATGAGGGCTTATTTGGCCAGGCTACTCGTGCAGGAACCCGACTTATTGATGCTGGATGAGCCCACCAACCACCTCGACCTGGAGGCGCTGATCTGGTTTCAGAACTACCTGAAAAACTATTCAGGAGCGATTCTGGTAATTTCCCATGATCGTGATTTTTTGAACTTCCTGGTCAGCGGGATAGTGGAGATTCGCCAGAGCCGTTTGATACGCTACCGGGGCAACTACGAGGATTTTCTTGTGCAGCGGGAGGCGAATGAGGCCCAATTGCTGGCGGCTTACAATAACCAGCAACGCGAGATTGCGCATTTGATGTCGTTCGTTACCCGGTTCCGGGCCAAATCGTCCAAGGCGACCCAGGCCCAGAGCAAGCTGAAACAGATTGAGCGCATGGAGAAAATCGAAGCGCCCGTGAGTGATCAGCGGCAGATCAAGTTTCAATTTCCGCAACCACAGCGGAGCGGATTGAAGGTGGTCACACTAAAGGATGTCGATCACGCTTATGGAGAAAATGTGGTGTATCGGGGAATGAATTTCAAAGCCGAACGGGGCCAACGGATCGTTTTGGTAGGTCCGAACGGCGCCGGAAAATCCACTTTAATTAAGATTCTGGCGGGAGTTCTTGAATTTCAAAAAGGAGGTCGAGAGCTAGGGCACAACGTCAAGGCCGGTTACTATTCGCAATATCGGGTCGATATGCTGCAAACGAATCGGACTGTGTTGGAGGAGGCGCTGGACACAGAGCAGCGCATCACGGAACAATTTGCCCGTAGCGTGCTGGGGTCTTTTTTATTTCAAGGAGATGACGCGTTCAAAAAAATTGGTGTGTTGAGTGGTGGTGAAAAGAGCCGCTTGGCGTTGGTTAAACTATTACTCGATCCGCCCAATTTCTTGCTCATGGATGAACCGACCACCCATTTGGATATTCCGAGCATCGATGCGTTGTTGACGGCCCTTAATCAATACGAAGGCACAATCATTTTTATCAGTCATGATGTGTATTTCATCCGTGCCGTGGCCAATCTAGTTGTCCATGTAGGTGACGGTGAACTCACTCAATATGCGGGGAATTACCAATATTATCTTGAGAAAACGGCGGCCTCATCGGAACGGGAGGCATTGACCGCCGGTGGAAAGCACGGCGATGCGAAATCAGGCTTATTAACTAAAAAGCCGAAGGTTAACAACAGGGAGAGAAAACGTATTGAAGCCGAGATCCGCCAGGCGAACTCGCGGCAGAGAAAAGAACACCAACATGCTATCCAACGTTTGGAGAAAGAAATCGAGGAATTGGAAACGCGCCAGTCTGAATTAACCACCGAACTGGAAAATCCCAAAACCTATGATAAATCGGGACGCGCCCAGGAGGTTAACCGTGAATTAAGCGGCGTAGTCCATTGCCTTGAAAGTTTAACAAGTGAATGGGAGAACTCACAGGCCGCGTTGACAGCTTTACATGCGCCGCCAGCCTGAAATGTCCTCCTGCTTTTATTCTTGAGTAAGACGTTTTCAATTCACAGATTCGGCTGAAAACCAGAATAACCTATGGTGAAGCATTGGCAACATGACGATGAACTCTTCGATCTGATGAAGCGGGAGCTTTTTTCGGCAGTGATCGGTGATGTAATGGATAAATTGAACCTGCGCAGACAGTTTTTGCCTGCCAACATACAACCCATCCGATCAGATATGGTTGTTGTGGGTCGTGCCATGCCGGTACTGGAAGCGGATATTTTTGAGATCGAATCTCCGAATGGAAACGAGGTCATGAAAAGGCCTTTTGGCCTCATGCTGGAAGCGCTCGATGACCTCAAGCAACACGAAGTTTATGTGTGTAGCGGGGCGTCCCCCACCTTTGCTTTGTGGGGTGAACTGATGAGTACGCGCGCCATTCGGCTGGGCGCGGCAGGTGCTGTTGTCAACGGCTATATACGCGACACCGAGGGCATTCTGAAATTAAACTTCCCCACCTTCGGTTGGGGCAGCTATGCGCAGGACCAGGCCTATCGCGGAAAGGTGATCGACTTTCGCACGCCGATCGAAATGGAGGGCGTGCGGATCGAACCCGGAGATATTCTTTTTGGTGATCGGGACGGAGTTTGCGTGGTGCCGCAGGCGGCGGAAGAAAGTGTGGTAGAAGCTGCGCTGGAAAAGGCACGAGGCGAAAAATTAGTCAGAAAAGCCATCGAAACAGGAATGAGCGCATGTGATGCGTTTAAAAAATTCGGAATCATGTGAGGGTATGGGCATTCCAATCAATCTGGAAGGCAAAAATGTATTGGTGACAGGCGGAGCAGGCTTTGGGGTAGGGGCCGGCGTTTGCCAAGCCATCGCTGAATCGGGCGCGCGCCTTGTGGTCAACGACCTTGATGGTGTAGCGGCAGCCAAAACAGCCGCCCGGTACCCGGGCACTTTAGCGATAGCGGGAGATATTGGCAAATCTGAGGACGTCGAGAGGATCTTTGCGGAGGCTAAAGTCCATTGCGGAGTCCTACACGGCGTCGTCAACAATGCTGGCGTAGGGTTGAACAAACCAGCTCACGAGGCGACCGAAGCGGACTTCGACCGGCTCTTCGGCATTGATGTTCGAGGCCTGTGGTTGGTTTCCAAAGTTTTCACCAACCAACTGCTAGAGACCAAAGAAGTCGGACACATAGTAAATATTGCCTCGGTCCACGCGCATTCCACGAATGCAGGATATGCGCTCTATGCCGCCGCCAAATCGGCTGTAACCGGACTCACCCGCGGAATGGCGCTGGATCTGGGCCAGCATTTGATTCGGGTAAATGCGATTGCGCCCGGCTATGTGCATTCGGAACAAGGCTTCGAGATCATTCGCACTTGGGCAGATGATCCGCAGGCCTGGGCTGACACCTGCCGCACCGACCAGCAGGCTTTGCCCTATTTCCTCGATGCAGTCGACTGCGGATACACCGCGGTCTTTCTCCTTTCCAACCTCAGCCGTGGCATAACCGGCCAGACCATATTTGTCGATAATGGGACCACCAGTATGGTTTTTAACCGAAGTTTTACCGAGCGATCATGAAAATCCGCAAAATAACCGCTTATGAGGTGATCGTTCCCGCCAAGCCCGGCGTCATAGAAGGCCAAGGCATCAACAAACCCCTGCACAAACTACCGGTCGGCGCGCGGTCGGGTTGGTCGGTGCAGTTCGATCAACTACCCAAGGTCATTCTCAAACTTGAACTGGACAGCGGTATTATTGGTTGGGGCGAGCTCTATCGCAGTCACAACTGGGCACTGATCGACGAAATGGCGGCGGCCCTGGTTGGGCGATCGATCGATGAGATTCCGCTTCAGTGTCTGCCTTTTGCCTTTTGCCGTGAGTATGATGGCTTCGAATGCGCCGTTTGGGATGCCTACGCCAAAGCACACAATCAGCGGATCGTAGATCTCCTGGGCGGCCCCGTGCAGGATCGTGTCCGGGTAGGGGCCTGGTCGAGCCACCGGGGCAGCGATGAGATCGCACCCCTGGCAGCGGAATTTAGCGCGCAAGGCTATGATTGCATCAAGTTCAAGTGCGATCTTGAAGATGACGTCGTGCACTGGTGCGGGGAGATCGATCGGGTGGCGCCCGGCATGCAGGTGATTCTCGATCCTAACGAACGTTGGGAATATCCGGGCGAGGTTCGAAAGCGCATCGATGGTTTGGCCGAAATCGGCAATGTGCTCTGCCTTGAAGACCCGCTGCCGCGATGGATGCTGCAAGAATATGCCAGGTTGCGGAATTATGGTTCGGTGCCGATTGTGCTGCATGTTTCCCTGCCCTATATCCTACACGGTCAACGGGTGGAAGATGCCATCAAAGCCCTCCAGATGGATGCCGTAGATGGGTTTAATTTCAATTGCGGCGCGGCGCATTTTCAGCAACTCGATCATATCGCAAGCGCGGCGGGTTTACCCTGCTGGCATGGCTCGGAGGTAGATTTAGGTATTCTGGAGGCCTATTATGTACACTGTTCGGCGGCGGCGAAATCCTGTATCTGGCCCGGAGATATTTTTGGCCGAATGATCCGGCAGCATGACTTGCTAGCTGAGTCCCTACGGATCGAACCACCTTTTGTTTATTTGCCCAAGGGGCCCGGTTTGGGTATTGAACCAGACGAAGCCGCCATTGCTCATTACCAAACAGCTATTAAAACCTATAAAATTTAACTATGAGTATCTATCAAAACCCGTTCCCCAATGATCCCGACCGCCACGCGATTTGGGAAATGCTGGTCGAGCGCGATATCCACGCTTTTGTGGAAGCGGATTGGAGTATGGTGGCCGATGATTTTGTGGAAACAGGATTTATGGGTATCGACGGCCGTGGCTTGAGCAATCCCGATGGCTGGCGTATCAATTTTGCCGATCTTGAAAGCTATCGTGCAGAATGGCTCAAACAGGCCCGGATCTCTGCCGATACCAAATGGGCCGAAGACCCCGAGCGCGCAATCAACGAAGCCACAACACTGCGCGATATCGAGATTGCCGGGGACTGCGCACTGGCCCATAAGAAATTTGACGGGCGCATCCGGCAAAAAGATGGGAATTTTACCGTGTTGAACTGGCAGACCCTGTATCGTTGCCGGAAGGTGGACGGGACCTGGAAAATCGCCGGCTTTACGGGATACCTCCCGCACCCTATGGGAACGGGTCGTTCTCCCGAGCTTGCCGCCAAAGCCCAGCCTTCGGGGGCGGAGCAACATGCCACAGCGGGACCCTATTCCCCCGTGCTGCAAATCAATCCGGGGCAACTGGTAGTGATTTCAGGGCAAGCCGCTATCGATCCCGAAGGCAAGGTGATCGGCGACACGATCGAAGAGCAAACCCGCACTACTCTGGAAAATTGCCGCCGGCAATTGGAAACAGCGGGCTGTGGACTGGCAGATGTATTCAAGGTCAGCATCTATATGACCGATCTGGACCTCTGGCCGCGGATGAATGAGGTTTACAAGACCTTTTTCCCGGAGCCCCGACCCGTTCGTACCGCAGTTGGGACTTCCCTTCTGATGACCCTACTCATCGAGATAGAAATGTGGGCGGTAAAAACGTAAGCCGTTGGCAATAACCATTAATCCATTTAATATATGTACTGGGACCTCCTTTCCTCTCCTCAAATCGATGCACTGGATCGCAGTATTCCCGTGGTTTTGCCGGTTGCGGCCACGGAGCAGCACGGGCCGCACCTTCCGCTGGCCACGGACCGGCTGATTGGTGAATTCTTTTGTCGGCAACTCGACGCCCGAATTGGCGATGCCGTCCTCATTTTACCATCCATGTCGGTCGGTTGTTCAGAGCACCACCTCCAATTTGCGGGTTCACTTTCGTTGACGCATGAAAGCTTCAAGACGCAGGCCATCGATATACTGGACTGTGTTTACGGTCACGGATTCAAGAACCTGGTGATATTCAACAGCCATGGTGGCAATCAGGGAGTGGGGCAGGTTATTTTGGAAAAATTCGGTTATCGGCACAGGGACTGCCAACTGGCCATCCTCACGTGGTGGCGGATGATTGCCCCCGAGTTGTTACCTCTCAACGAAAGCGGGCCCGGTGGGGTGGGACATGCCTGCGAATTCGAGACCTCGCTCATGCTCCATATCGCACCGGATATGGTTCAGGTGGATAAGGTTACTGCTCCCCAAAATACGGCGACTTATTCCTGGGCGGAATGGGATATGTTACGAGGCGCGCGCGGGGGTTTGTATCGCACCATGAAGGAAATGACCGCCAATGGCGTTTATGGTGATCCCAGGAATGCAAGTGCCGCCAAGGGCGAAAAAATTGCCGCGTTGGTTGTCGATAAAGGGGTGCGGATAATAAACGATCTCAAGCGATAGCGCGGGGCGTCTGGCCACATGAATCTGGATCAATTCGCCACCCAGTTTACCGGTTTCGATTGGGTCATCGTGGCCGTTTACGTTTTGCTGATAGGCGTGTTGGGAGTGAAGGTAAACCGGTACATCAGCGGAGTCTCATCCTATATGGTGGGCGGTCGGGCTTCCGGCTGGGCACTTAATACGGCTAGTTATATCGGGACGGAACTCGGTCTGGTAACCCTGATGTATGCTTCCATCGAGGCTTTTAGCCGGGGCTTTGCTTACCTCATGATTCCGTTGATAGGCATGATTGTCACCTACATCATTGGGCAGACTGGATGGGTAATCAATCGGTTCCGGGCCATGGAACTGGTTACGGTTCCAGAGTTTTTTCAAGAACGATTCGGACCTGAAGTGCGAATCGTAGGAGGGAGCATCATGGCGCTTGCGGGTATTTTGAATATGGGGCTTTTTCCTAAAATGGGAGCCACTTTTCTAACCTATTGCACAGGACTGGCAACGCTGGCAGATGCGGAATTGATCGTCAATGTCGTGATGACCCTGCTGATCATACTGGTGGTGGTCTATACGGTCATGGGAGGGATGGTGGCGGTAATCATTACCGATTATTTGCAGTTTGTCGTGCTTAGTTTGGGTTTGCTTTTTGCCCTCGGCTATATGCTGCTGGCAGATGGATTGGGCTGGGGTGATCTGGTTGAGGCGTATTCATCGTCCAAAGGCCTTGCTGCGTTCAATCCGGTGCATCCAGAGAGCTATGGCTGGTCCTATATGGTTTGGATGGTTATAGTATTCTTATCGATTGGATTTGCCTGGGGGCCGACGGTTTCCCGGGCTCTCACAGCGGGGAGCCCCAAGGTGGCACGGCAAACCTTCCTGATAGGATCTCCCGGCAGCTTTATCCGACTGGCTATTCCGGCCATGTTTGCCTTTGGGGCTTTCGTGTATTTTTCTCAAGACGCGCAATGGGTGGGATATTTCTTCCCAGAGGGAACCTCCGGCAACCCCGCCCATGGCGCACAGGCAATGCCCTTATTTCTGGGGAAGCTACTTCCCGCGGGTTGGGTGGGATTGATTGCCGCTGGTTTGCTGGCCGCCTTTATGTCTACCCATGATTCCTATTTTCTATGTTGGGCTTCGGTTATATCCCGTGATGTGATTTCCCCTCTATCCCGCAAATCTACCACGCCGGAACGAGAAATCAAAAATGCCAGAATCATTGTGATTATCATCGGGTTTTTTCTGCTTCTGTGGGGGCTTTGGTATGAGCTGCCCGAGAGTGTCTGGACCTATATGGCCATCACCGGCAATATTTACCTAACGGGAGCGGTATCGGCGATTCTTGGAGGCATTTACTGGAAAAGAACCTCAAAGAAGGGCGCGCTTGCCGCCATGCTGGGGGGCCTGCTTTCACTGGCCGGATTGTTTGCCGAACCGATCCAGGAAATGATACCTTGGCTCAGTATCAGTGTACTGGGCCTATTTAATTATGCTTTTTGCGCGGCATTGCTCGTTGTTTTTTCTATATTATTTCCGAATGCTGAATCAGTCAATTAGGCATTGTGCATTGTGTATAATCATCAAATCAATTGAAGAATGGAAAACTGGATAATGTTTTGGAAATACCTGCTCATGGCAGGAATCGGAGCCTATGTGATTACGGTCTTGCTGATTATTCCCCTGGGCGCACGCGATATTGTCTCTTTGCTCCGAGAACTTGGAAAGCATGACAAATAAAGAGACGTTGAGAATGCTTACGCCTGACGGTTCCAAAAAAACATGGCCGATTTTTTAGATCGCGACGACTTGGTCGATTTGGGCGGTTGGTCCGTCCTTAAGGAAGCCCGTGGGTTGGTGGAGGCCAATGTGATAAAGGAATGTAGTTGGGAGGCTCCAAACCTCAAAGGGATGATTCAGTTAGGCGGCGTAAAATACTTTCCGCGACTTAATTTGAAATCGGTTACTTTCGCTGAAAATCGATGCAATTGCCACAAAGGACAGCAGGGAATGGTTTGTGCCCATGCCATTGCCCTTTGTATCTATAAGATGGAAGAGGCATCGGATTCAGCTGAAGAAGAATCCGAGATTGAAGTAGAGGAGACTGCCGAGGATGCCTTGGAGGTGCGTTCCCTTGTGCTTTCCGAGAGTAAAGGTTTGGATTTGCGTTTCAATCTCTACCTGCCGCCCAATTTACCCGTTGTGGCCGGGCGGGATGCCATCATGGTCAAGCTTGAGGCGGTTTTTAACCACAAGGGGATCGCTCCCGAGAAGTTGGATCGGGGGCGTGCTTATCGTCTCGAAAAAGGTTTTTACGAAGCTGTGGCCTTGGTTGAGAAATGGTGCGGAGGACGGCTCTATGGTTTGTTGCAACTCAAGCGTGTTCAACTGAGAGAACTTTTAAATGCCTTCATCGATTTGCCAATGGTTTTTTGGATTAATAAACCGCAGATTCCACTGAGTTGGGATGGCGAGACGTTGCCGGGAGTCCATGAATTTCTAACGGTTGAGGAAGAGAGCGCAATTGAACCCGAGCGGGCACCCGAAAATGTTAAGCAAAAACCATCTCTTTCGTCACGCGCCTCCGGTCTCACTTGCATGACGGTGGATGGTTCAACACAATACCTTGCCATAACGCTTCCTTCGCGCGAAAGCCAGGTTTACCAGAATGCGCTCGATCTACTTAAATCGAATGGCTTTGTGCTCGAACCCTCCAATCGAAAATGGTGGTTACGAGATAAGCACAAGACTCTTCACTTTCTGGCCAACTATCTGGAGGTTCTGAATAGTGATTTTCAGGCCAAATTCACCGACAATTTCAATACGAGAACCGAGCGTTTACGGTTTGGAAAGGTTGTTGCGGAAGCGAAAGAAGTTGATCAAGGGTTTGTCCTGGATGCCAGGGTTGAGGCGGGAGACACCGACGAAGAAACGTTGCGACTGGCGATTGAAAAGGGGCAGTCCTATGTATCGGATGGCGAGGTGACTTACCTGCTCGAACCATCAAAACTGGAACTTTTCTCCCAAGCACAGCGTTCTTTGAGCGGTGACTCCCGACGCACTTTTTCGACGCGGTATCGGCAGAGACTGGACCCCATCGCTTTGCGGGATGCCGAAGAATTGTTCGAACCCGTTACGGATTCTCTCTCCACACCGGAAAGCTGGAAGAAGCGCAGTGCCGCCCTGAAAAGCGTTGCCCACCTGCAACCAGCGCCGTTAGACAAAGATCTGGACGATCAACTGCGCAGCTATCAATGCATTGGCGTTGCCTGGATGCATCATCTTTTCAATAGTGGCCTCGGGGGCATTTTAGCGGATGAAATGGGTTTGGGTAAGACCATCCAGGCATTGGCCCTGCTGGCCAGTCTGCAAAAGACTACCGCAGAAAATGAAAAGGTTTGTCTGGTGGTATGTCCCGCCAGCCTGTTGGAGAACTGGCGAAGAGAGGCGGTTCGTTTCACTCCGTTGCTTAAAGTTTCTGTACATCATGGTAGCGACCGATTGAAAGATGCCACAGCGTTCGATCTCTATGACTTGGTGATTACCTCCTATGGCACCCTGGTGAGAGATCTGGAATTATTTGAAACAGTCAAGTTTCAGGGTGTAGTCGCGGACGAAGCCCAGCACATCAAGAATCGACGTACGCGAAATGCGCGCGCTTTAAGAAGTCTTCGGGCGGAGGTTCGTTATGTCCTGACGGGCACACCGATTGAAAATAGTCTCGATGACTTGCGGTCGTTGGTCGATTTCATATTGCCAGGCTATCTGGCAAAGGTTCCCTCGCAGGCGAGCCGCGATGAACGTGCCTGGTATAACGAAAGACATCGGCAACAGGCCCTGCCTTATATCCTCAGACGAACCAAAGCACAGGTGGCCCCCGAATTGCCCGAGAAGATCGAACAGGTGGTTTACTGTCGCATGGAAACAGTACAGCGCCGATTGTACGATGATTTTACGACCAAGGCGCGCGAGGAAATCTTTAATATGGAGATGTCAGGCGCGGGAGA
>JAJFLT010000469.1 GCA_021772555.1 Opitutales bacterium
GCAGATGAATGATGTTTGTAGCGCCACGGTGGCAGATGCCAGGCGGCTTCGCGCTCAGATGGGCTGGAGCCCTTCGGGCGCGAACCAACGCCACAGGTGCCACCGTGCCGCACAAATCCTGCGGACAGAGGCCATTATGAGTTTGAGCGGCGTTCCGTCGGGCCGCCAGGGCTTCCAGCCCGGCACGTCCCGACGCGCCTTGCTCATAACTCATAATGGCTCTCTGCATCGTCATCTTCGAATTTGAGATAGGTTCTACAATATTGCGATAGGAATAATTGACAAATCAATTTGCTGGAAAAAGATAAATAACAAGGTTTCCCATAATAGTACAATTTATTTTTTCAGCTACAAAATTTCAAATCACCCAATGAAATTCTACAAAAATGAAATCAGAAAACCCAACAGCACTCGGTCTTAAAAAATCATTCGGTTATGGTGATCGGCTCGGTTTGGCCGGACCGGGCCATATTGCGGCGAATGAAAAATTTGATTTTGCCGGTATTTTTGCCCAACAATCCATCCGCGAGCTGGATCGGACGAAACGGACGGCTGAAGAAGTAATGTCCGCGGCCCAAAGATCCCTGGCGGCAGTGGATTACGATAAACCCTGGGGCGCTGATGGCGATCACCTGAAAACCGAGGAAGATGTTCGCCGTATGGCGGCGGCTGGTTATACTTTTTTCACCATCGACCCTTCCGATTTCGTCGTCAATGAGGCAAACGGAATGGGTGAGAATGACCTGCGTGAAACCGTTTCCCGGCAGGAAAGCGCAAACATTTACGGCGGCCATTCATTGGAAAATCTTTACCTCGGAAAGAGCTATGAAATTTCCGATGAATTAGACTTGGCTTTTACCCCGGAAGCGCTTTTGCGGGCCGGGGTCAAGTATGGAGAGGCCGTCCATCACATGGAAAAAATAGCTCGGAGCATCGATCGGGAGTGCGCCGATCGACCCTTTGAGATCGAGGTTTCGGTGGATGAAACGGAAACTCCCACCACTACCCTGGAGCACCTTTTTATCGCCCTCGAACTGAAGAGACGCTGCGTTGATGTGGTAAGTTTGGCGCCTCGTTTCACGGGGGATTTTGAAAAAGGAGTCGATTTCAAGGGTAGCCTTCAATTATTCGAAGAATCCCTGCAAGGACACGCCGCCATCGCTAAAAAAATGGGCCCCTACAAGTTGAGTCTGCACAGCGGTTCCGATAAATTTGCGGTTTATCCCATCATAGGACGGGTCTGTGGCGAGCTCTTGCACGTAAAAACCGCCGGTACCAGTTACCTTGAAGCATTGCGGGTGATTTTGCGCGAGGACTTGCCCCTGTTTAATGATATTGCCTGTTACAGCGCAGGCCGGTTTTCGGTCGACAAAGCCACTTATCATCTCTCCGTCACAGATGAGGATGTGGCCCAATTAAGTCACCAAAAGATTGCTGACCAGGAGGATTTCTACCTCAATCAAAACAAGGGCCGGCAATTGTTGCACGTTACCTTCGGCTCGGTCCTGACCGATGGCAAAAGAGAGAACGGTCAAACTTTCAAAGAAGCGATTTTGGAAAACCTTGAAAAACATTCCCAACTGCACAAAGACTTGTTAAATGTTCATTTCAGCAAGCACCTGCGATTGCTCAGCAATGGTTGACCACTATATTGCGCCCCTCGGATGATAGGAACCTTTAAGAAATATTAAAGACACAGGTTTTTACTCGCCTCAACTGTCCAATAATTCATGGAAAATAAAAAAGAAACGGTAATTCTTTCGGACATGTCGCAGTGCGAACCACGGCAGCCGTTATGGAAAAACCCACAAAAAGGCTGTTGGCAAATCGTCAGCTATGAAACGGATGATGGCGTCAAGGGAAATATGGCCTACGCCTCACCGGAAGATGAAGCGGGGGAAATCCGGCTACCGTTGAATCTGGAAGGTGTTTACAAAATTTTTCTGGGAATTAATTACACACGCACGCCGGGCAGCGACACTTTTCATCACCGGGAATGGCCGCTCTACGGTCAACTGGAAGCCAAGTTGACAAACGATAAAGGATATAGCCGTTTCGCCCTCGAAATCGGTTGGAGGTCTGAAAATATCCACAAAGTAGGCCGGGACAGCCAAGTTTATAAATCCATCCAGGAAGTCTACTGGAAAACGGCGGATGTATCGAATCAAACGGTTACTTTTCGTCCCATGCAATGGCCCTACAACAGCCGCTATTTAGGTAAAACCGCCAATATTTCATACGTTAAGCTGGTTCCGGTTGAAGGAAATGCATTGGAGGCAGGTCAAAAACTCCAACCGCGACCCGAAACCCGGCGCATCGCACTGCAATGGTGCACGGGGATACTGACCGGCCATGCCTTCGGAACTCCGGATTATCATCCCACCGATCCCGAATGGTATAAGCACGAAATACAGCCTTACCTCAACAGCGATGTGGGCATCTTCATTTTTGAAGCCATTCGGGGAAACCTTTGCGCTTTCCGCACGAAAATTGGCGACGTCGGCGGTGAAGATAATCGCTGGAAAGAGGAGTGGATTGATTCATTGGCCGCCTTCAAGGAACTGGCTCATGCCGAAGGTATGAAGATTTTTTCCGGTATGAGAATGATGGGGCCCGGTTATCCCATGGTGCCCAAACCGATTGGATGGGGGAATTTTTACTGGAAAAACCGGCAATGGGCCAAACTGGACCGGGAGGGAGTCCCCACCACGAACCTGAGTATAGCTTTTCCAGAGGTCAGGAATCACTGGATCAGTCTTTTGCGGGAAACCCTCGATTATGGCATCGACGGAGTACAGGTTTATCTCCACCGTTGTCAGCCCTTTGTTCTTTACGAGGAACCTGTCGTGCGATCCTTCAAGGAAAAATACGGTGAAGATCCGCGGAAAGTATCCTCCAAAGATCCACGATGGCTGGAGCATAGCGCCGCCTACGTGACCACTTTCTTACGCGAAATCAGAGCATTGGTGAACGAAAAACCGGGACGCGAACTCGGCGTCACCTTTTATGGAACTGGTTTCAAATACGAGACGGATAAAGTCTACGATCCCCTCAAATACAATTGCGATGTGCTTACCTGGATCGAAGAGGACCTTGTCGATTACCTCATGCCGACGACCAGTGTGGAACCCGGTTTTATCGAGCAATGGAGGAAAGCTGGTGGAGAAAAACTTCATATCTGGCCGGATATGATGCCCCGCAACCAACCCGGCGAGGATTTTGTTCGACTGGCCAAAGATTACTATGAACGCGGGGCCGACGGGATTTCACTCTGGGATGGCGACCG
Organism: Opitutales bacterium; assembly: GCA_021772555.1. Taxonomy (GTDB): domain Bacteria; phylum Verrucomicrobiota; class Verrucomicrobiia; order Opitutales; family UBA2987; genus JAJFLU01. The sequence continues at coordinate 3,287 of JAJFLT010000469.1, forward strand.
GCGGCCGGGACACGCCAGCGAATGGGCTGTATTAAGACAACTCGGGCACCGCGAAGAATTGGATTTCCTTCTGGAAGCGGCACCACATTACTATCGCAAAATTGAGTTGAAATACCTCAATGGATTTTCCGTTCATCACTCCTTTCATGATGGATGAACAGTCATTGCCATTGATCGTTAGCTTATAAACTCCAGTCCCACCTCACTGTTCGGATCATTCTTAATTCATTTGAAATGAGTAGAGGGCACCCTGGGTTAAATGGAATCGTAATCGAATCACCTTGCCTTTAAGCTCGGACAACG
>JAJFLT010000470.1 GCA_021772555.1 Opitutales bacterium
TTGTTCATCATTAAGTTGCATAAGTTAATGCTACCTCTATCACGCCGCTTGACAATCTAATTTTTCACTAAATCGAATTTGAGATAGGTTGTAGATACTTAGGTTTTGTGCGAAGAATTTACGGAACACACCAACCCTCGATAAATCATTTATTTATTATTCCACACGACCCGAAAGCAGAACATGCTTTTGCGCCTAAACCCTGGAAAGAGGAACACAGGTTATTCAACATTGAAAATGTCAAACGTATTTATTATCTGCTGTTTTCCGGATTGGAGGGTGAGTTTATTGACGACTCCACTATGCAGAATATTATGGAAACATTTCTGGAATCCATCAGGGAAACACCCGATTGGTTGAGTGTGGAAGTTTCTGAAGGGACGGTGGAGTCGAATTCCTCGACGACTTTGAACGTAGTGGTTGATTCCGCCGGTTTGCCCGAAGGTGAATATGAAACAACGCTCACATTAACTACCAATGAGCCGGGTAATGAAATCACGGAAATTCCGGTGTATTTGAAAGTTTTTGATACACTGCCTCCTGATATCGCCACTTTTTCATCAGCGCCTATACATGGCTTTCCGGGATGGAGGGATTCCCCTTGGTATAAAAATTATAATGCGGATAATTGGCCGTGGATTTTTCACGATGAGCATGGCTGGCAGTTTGTTTCCGGGGAGAGCTCCGGTGAAGTTATTTTTGTTTGGGACCAGGGTTTGCAGCAATGGTTGTTTTTCAATGAAAACACCTATCGCTGGATGTATGGGTTTGGTGAAAACACCGGCTGGATCTGGACTTTTGAGGACAATACCCCGGACCGGCGTTTCTTCCAAAGAGGGGACGATGGCAGTCTTTTCAGCGTGCCCGCCGGGCTTCCGCTTGAATAAGAGTTGCTCGCAACGGTTGAAACTCGATTAGCCTTTGAACTCGGCTACGAGGGCACTTACGGTGGCTTTGGCGTCTCCGTAGAGCATCCGGGTTTTTTCCAGGAAATAGAGTTTGTTGATGAGGCCGGAAAAACCGGGACCCTGGCCGCGCTTGAGGGCGAAAACGGACTTCGCCTCGTGGGCGTTGATGATGGGCATACCGTAAATGGGACTGCTTTCATCATTGATGGCGGCTGGGTTGACGACGTCGTTGGCTCCGATCACGATGGCCACATCGACCATCGGCATGGTGGGATTGATGTCGTCCATCTCCCGAAGTTGCTCATAGGGCACATCGGCCTCGGCCAGGAGAACGTTCATGTGCCCGGGCATGCGACCGGCCACCGGATGAATGGCGTAATTTACCTCGGCCCCGTTTCCCTCCAGAATTTCACCCAATTCCTTGACCACATGCTGGGCCTGCGCCACGGCCATGCCGTATCCGGGAATGATGACCACGCTGCGGGCCGCTTCCAGCACGTAATAGGCGTCCTGGATACTGAGCGGTTTCATTTCCCCCTCGGTCTGGTCCCCGCTTTTCTGGGCGCTGGCTCCGAAACCGCTGAAGAGGACATTGGCGAGGTTGCGGTTCATGGCCTTACACATGATGATGGTGAGGATCATGCCGCTGGCGCCGACCAGGCAACCGGCCACGATGAGGACATTGTTGAGGATGACAAAACCCGCCGCTGCTGCCGCCAATCCGGAAAAGCTGTTGAGCAAAGAGATGATGACCGGCATGTCTCCGCCCCCGATGGGCATGACCCCGAGAAAACCAAGGGCGAGGGAGAGGACCAGAGCGGCAATAAAAATGTGGTATGAGCAGGAGAGGTCGGGCTGCCCGGCAAAGGTTGCCCCCAAGACCACGATAGACAGAAAAACGAGGGCGTTAAGAAACTTTTGCCCGGGAAAAACGAGGGCCGCTCCACCCAGTTTGCCGGAGAGTTTGCCCCAGGCGTAGATACTGCCCGTAAAAGTGATCGCCCCGATGAGCACGGCGAGAAAAATGACCGAGCTTGTAAAGTAGGGCTCGCCTGCGTATTCGGCCCAGGTGAGGGTGTTGATTTTATCGAACTCAGCCCAGCCGACCAACAGGCTGGCCAGACCGCCGAAACCGTTGAAAAGTGCCACCATCTCGGGCATACCGGTCATGGCCACTTTTTTGGCCGCTACCAAACCGATGAGTCCGCCGATGATGAGGCCGGCAATAATCCAGGTATAGCTGAGGATATTTTGATCCACCAAAGTCACCACAATGGCAATGAGCATTCCGATTGAGGAGATGCGGTTGCCCTTACGCGCGGTCGTGGCCGACCCCAGCATTTTGATGCCGAAGATGAAAAGAATAGCGGCGGCGATGTAGGCCAGGTTGATGGCGGTTTGGGCCATGATTATTTCTTATCCTCCTTCTTGTGAAACATGCCCAGCATGCGGTCTGTAACAAGGTAACCTCCGACTACATTGATGGAGGCGAAGACGACCGCCAGAAATCCCAGGATCATGGCCAGGGAACCGTCCGCGTTACCACCGGCGGCCAGGATTGCCCCCACAATGGTGATGCCGCTGATGGCATTGGAGCCGGACATGAGTGGCGTATGCAGTTGGGAGGGCACTTTGGCGATCAGCTCAAATCCCAAAAAGGCGGCCAGCACAAATATGAATAAAAGTAGAACGAGGCTCATGATCTATGGATTGTTAAAAAGGCAGGTTGGTGATACCGCGAAAATCAGGCATCCTTGAACTTCGGGTGGATGATTTGACCGCCGTGGGTGATGAGGCAGCCCTGGATGATTTCGTCTTCCAGATCCAGGTTGACAGTCTTGTTTTCCACGTCCCAGAAATGTTCGATCAGGCTGGTCAGGTTGGAGGCGTAAACCTGGCTGGCGTGGTGGCCGACCTGTCCCTCCAGATTGCCTTCGCCGATAATGAGGACACCGTTTTCTGTAAATACATCTTCGTTCAATCGGGAGCCCTCCACATTGCCGCCCGACTCCACCGCCAGGTCCACCACGACGCTACCGCGTTTCATTTGCGAAACCATATCCGCTGTCAGGATGACCGGCGCTTTGCGACCGAATAGTTTGGCTGTGGTGATGACAATATCGCTGCGGGCGCAGGCGTCGGCCATGCCCTTGCGTTGCAATTCGATTTGCTCGGGCGTCAACTCCTTGGCGTAGCCTTGTTCGGTTTGCCCCATCTCTCCGAGGTCGATTTTAACGAACTTGGCCCCCAGGGATTTGACCTGTTCCTCCACCACCGGGCGCGTGTCGAAAGCATCCACCCGGGCCCCCAGGCGTTTGGCCGTGGCGATGGCCTGCAAGCCGGCCACGCCCACCCCGATAACGTATACCCTTG
>JAJFLT010000048.1 GCA_021772555.1 Opitutales bacterium
CCATTCTGATGATACGGATAAGATTTGAGCAATCTTTTATCGAAGCCTTGGGTAACGCATCAGTAATGGCGGCTTCCGTGTCTTCCGGCAGGTTTTCTTTCTCCATTCCAATACGGGCTTCCAGCAGACCGCGGTCTTTAAGAATACTTATAAGCGCATCAGTCGGTGTGGTATTGTCATACGGTTTTCGATGTAATTCATAAAAACGTTGCAAAGATTCCGGGTAGGATGCCGGTTTGAATGAAACATCATATTCATCGCCACTACCGAAGGTATAAATATCCGGTACCCATAGATCAGCCGCGTTTACAGCAAAGATCGAATTGACGACAAGTGCGGGTTCGCCTTCAAGCGGATATACTGCGTATGCTTGAGCTATTCGATTCGGGGCGCCGGGCACCATCATGTAGTCTTTGAAGAGAGGATCGCCCCAGGAGTAATAATCTGTGAAATAGGTTATGTTTACGAATGAAGTAGCTACGAGAGCATCTAATTCGTAATGGCGCATGTATTCCTCGGCACGAAGCTTATTGAAGAGCATCTTATTTATCCGGTTGTTGTTTATGAAAAAACCCGCATGGAGGGAGAAATTAACTTCTAACGTGTTTTGTCACAAAGATGGGTTGCTTCTCAGAAATAAAATACATAAGCACCAATTTTCAATGCTATTCTATGAAAATGCCGGGCCTATTCCGGTCTGGTTGGCCGAGATAATGACCGGACGGGGGCATTTGGGCTTGCCAGTCCCAGTCCAGTTTGAGAGGAAACAGTAGTACAAATAGTTCCGGCTTCGTCCGGCTACAAATAATCTTAGGCTTAACCACGAACCTGCAACGAGTCCGAAGCCCACAGAGATTATCTCATACAACCTGGACTTAAATTCGGGCCAGGTAAAAACTTCGAAAAAAGGAAACTGCGACAAATGCAAAATCGATTGAAACACTTGCTGGAGACCGGGCAACTGGCCATCGGGGCACAACTGCGTTTCGGTTCATCTGCGATCGCAGAGCAATTTAGCCATGCCGGATATGACTGGCTCGTGGTCGACACCGAGCATGCACCGCAGACGCCGCCGGGGGTGCAAGCACAACTGCAGGCTATCGGGAACACACCTGCAACGCCCGTGGTGCGCTTGCCAAAGGTGGATGAGGAGCAGATTCGGCTCTACCTGGATATGGGGGCGATGGGGATCATGGCTGCCATGGTCAACACAGCCGAGCAGGCTGAAATTGGAGCCCGGGCATGCCGATATCCACCTCAAGGCTCACGCGGTTTTGGTCCGCATCGTGCCTGGCGATACGGGTTTGGGGCGGAAGATTACAGGCGGGATATTAATGACCATGTTATGTTTATTCCCATGATCGAAACTACGGAGGCAGTCGCAAATATAGACGACATCCTTGCCGTGCCGGGTGTTGATGCTATTGTGCTTGGTCCGGCTGATTTGACCTATTCGCTCGGCGTGCCGTTCGACTTTGACTCCAAAGTATTCCGGGATGCGGAAACCAAGGTGCTGTCGGCGGCGCGACGCGCCGAAAAGCCTGTCGGCGGTGGCCCTTATGGATCTCCGCTGGACCTGGAACCGCTCACCGAGGTCATTGAAAGGGGATTTCAAGCAATCCTTCTCGGAGGGGATGAGTTCCTTCTCAAGGTTGCCTGTGAGCGAGCGTTGGATAACGTCAATAAAGTTAGGAAGTGATATTATGCGACGACTGAAAGTTCTCTACTTGGCGCATCCCTTTCCACAAATGGAGACCCCATGGAATCATGATGGCATTAAGGCGTGTGGTCGCAATCATGACCTAGCTGTATTCGATTGCGAAAAACCTATGGCCCCGCAGTTTGAAGGGATTGATGTGGTCATCGATATGGGTGGGCAAGCGACCGAAGAGCAGATCGTCGCAGCCACTGACGCGGGTGTGAAATATATGCAGGTCATAACCAACGGGCTCGACCATGTCCCGGTTGATCAGATCAAAGATGGCGGGATCATGCTGAGCCACAGCCCGGGAAACCTCAGCGGAATCGCGCTGGCCGAGAGCGCAATAATGTTTATTCTCTTACTCGCGCATCGATACCGTGAGGCGGCTGCCAACTTCCGAGCAGGCCTGTACTACCAGCCGTCTGGAGCCGAGCTCGTAGGCCGGACGCTTGGGATTATCGGGTTCGGGAACAGCGGCGTGGAGCTGGCGCGCCGCGCGAAGCCCTTTGGAATGCGGATCGCGGCGATTGACGTGCGGCCCATAGAGCAGGAGATTCTGGATGAAATTCAACCGGACTTTCTCGGTTCTCCGGATGATCTCGATCGCGTTGTGGCAGAGAGCGATTATTTGTCCGTTCACTTACACCTGACTGCGGCAACGCGGCACCTGATCGACAAACGGCGCATTGCCCTGATGAAACCCACGGCCTGTCTGATCAACGTCGCGCGCGGTGGTTTGGTGGATGAAGCAGCACTCTACGACGCACTACTCCAAGGCCGTCTCGGCGGCGCCGGATTGGATGTTTTTGCGCAGGAACCGCCGGACCCAACACACCCCGTTTATGCGCTGCCCAATGTTGTGGTGACACCGCACACGGCAGGCGGAACGGATGGGACGTCGCGTCGGCGGGCTGAGTTTGCGGCGGCCAACCTCGATCGCTATGCTGAGGGCCTTGAACCGCTCGGGCTCGTGCCTTAGAATTATTAGACGCAGATCGAGAAGCCATCCAAGATCGCCGCCAAGCGCTCTAGTCCGGTGATTAAGAGGAAACCTTCGCTTCCCTGTGAAATCTCAGGGATGGGAGGGAATTTCCCATGAATCAGTTCGGAAGGGAGCGGCAGGGAAACCTTCCTTGTTAAAAAGGTTCGGTACGGCCGATTCATGGTAGGCAAACCGCACTGCAGCCGGCACCATGACTTTTTCGCTCGAAACAGCCACCGACTCTCCCTCAATAAGCGCTTTGGCAGGAAAAAATACCTGGTCTTCTCCGGCGACCTCAAACCAGGTAAGTTCATTTCCATCTCCGGAGTGCAATCCACTGCCGGTGTGATGGAAGCTGATGACAACTCGGTTATTTTCTATACGGTGAGACTCGTAGATGGGACCCGAATATACCCGGTCGGTTTGGCCATAGGTTTTGGCCATGGCCAAGTCCGCTAAACGATTTGCAACCACCGTCTTATTGCGGGGATGAATATCCATCAGGTTACCAACATCGGTTGTTACTGCCATACCGGTATTGGGGAGGTCGAGGGCGCTGGATTGGGCTTCCCAAATCATTGGCAGCAACTTCGGATCAGTGGATTTTGTTATGTCAAAATGAGTGTAATTAAAGGGCGCTAATTGAACATAATAAAATGGAAAATCACCCTGCTGCCAGACGTTCCTCCACCCTCGAATTAGCGCGTGAAATTTCTCCCCATAAGCAAATCCGTTGGTCAGATTGGATTCGCCTTGATACCAAATTACCCCCCGAATCGAGATTGGAACGAGCGGATAAATCATTCCATTGTAAAGTGCGCTGTTGACATACCTGAGGTTAGGTTCGCGCGGTTTTTTAGGAGCCGGTAGGCCTTCCATGTTCGCTCGTGAATATTCTGCATCCCATTCGATTAGAGCATCTCCATATCCGTGTAAATTTTCTTCATAAGCGGCAATGCCTTCATTGGCCGTGGCCAGAAACCGGTCACGTGCCGGTCCTTCCGGGTAACCGTTTGGCGGAGTCCATGGTTCAACCCTCGTTCCGCCATAGGAACTATGGATCAAACCCACCGGTACGCCGAGCTCGCGATGAAGCTGAAGCCCGAAATAAAAGAGCACAGCCGAAAAATCCGGACTCGTCGCCGGGGTAGACCGGTCCCAACCTCCTTTGACATCGTACGCTGGATGACGGGTAGAATTCTTCTCAACTGAAAATAGTCTCAATTCGGTGATCTCGGAGTTTTTTATCGCTTCAGCCCCATTTTTCGACTTCTTCAACCACCAAAACATGTTCGATTGGCCCGAACCTATCCATACCTCCCCAATAAGAATATCGGCGAGGACGATATTTTGATTTGGCCCGTCTATTACCAATTCATGGGGCCCGCCGGCCGACA
>JAJFLT010000471.1 GCA_021772555.1 Opitutales bacterium
GCCGCCGTGAGTATGACCGGACAGCATCAGGTCCCAAGGAACGTTGTCGGCTAAATCCTTTGTATCTGGATTGTGGGCTAATAAGATTGTTACGACGCTTGCCTTGGATTTCGCCTTATCAAATGCCTCTGAGGGTGCAAAGTCCCCCGCCCAAAGGTCTCCAGTCCCAGTGAACAATAACTGACCACCCTTTGTCCTGATCGAAACCGACCGATTGTGAAGCAGTGTAATACCAGCGCCGTCTAGCAACCCGGCGATTTCCGCGGTCGACTGGTAGCCACCCCTTGGTCTGCTCCATGCTCCCCCATCGTGATTACCTAAAACTGCAAAAGTGGGAACTGCAGCAGACAGTTGTCCTAAAACCCCCATGTATCTCTTTAAATCTCGCTCATCACCGGCGGTGATAAAATCTCCTGTTAGGCACACGATTTCAGGAGTTAGGCTGAGCCCAACCTGAATCGCTTCTTCAATAAAAGATAACGATACAAATGCGGAGTAGTGCAGGTCGGACAGATGTAATATTCTTACGGGATTCGACAAAGTTTGGGTAAGGTTTATTTTTACGGCCCGAACCTCAAGCCAACGAGGTTCTGCCAAATATCCATAGCCCGCAAAACCACCAGCGACAGACGCAATGCCTACGGCTATAGCCCTGCGCCTGGATATTAATTGTCTCATTACCCACCTTCATTACACGGCAATTTATTCATTGGCGTATATTGTTTCAACAGTTTGACGAGATTGCTCATTCTTTTTGTTTCAACCAAATCGAAGCGATCGGGATTACAATAATGATAGGTTCGATACCAGTCCTCCAACTTGAACTCAACCACATAGCAGATACCATCCGAAACTGCGTTCCCGAAATGGAGCACGTTCTCGTCTGGCATATCGAAAATACCAATATCAATTAAACGGACCATAAATTCATCCGCAGGTATTGAAGGTTTGTAGGAACTAGGAAAAGTAATTGCGAAACCGAGTTGAAAGGGGCAAAATCTAATCAATAATTTTTGCGATTCAAATCTATCATAGAAAAAATGCCGACTGAAATTACAACAATATTGAAAGGGCACGGCATGGCAGTGAGCGAAGCGGAAGCTGTTGAAAAAGCTTTCCGGGAGTGGAATAGGGAGGACCCTGCATCCTTTTGGAGTAAAATCTCCAAAAAATTTCTGCATCCAAATGTGCCCTTCGTTGTGCATCAAGATGTTTTCTGTCGTGTTTATTCCAGGTGGGATAAAGCGCTGGGACCTGCACCGGCCTGGATACCGTCGGAAGAGGGTATAAAGGCGAGTAATCTTCATGAAATGATGAGCCGAAAAGGCATCGATTGCCTGGATGAGTTCTATCGGTGGTCCATCGAACGTCCCGATGCTTTTGTCGAGGAAATGCTGAAACGCTTAAAAATCGGCTTTCATCGAAAGCCAACTGATATTCTCATTTCAAATCCGGAATATCCCCAATGGCTGTATCAGGCAAAATTGAACATTGTTGAAAGTTGTTTTAATTCAGACGATGAGGCTACGGCCATACTCAGCCAGAACGATAATGGTGAACTGGTGAGGTTGTCCTACTCCGAATTTCATGAACGGGTTGCACGGGTCGTCTACAGCTTGCGGCAACGTGGCGCTAAACCGGGGGATCGCGTCGGGATGGCTATGCCCATGACTTCCGAAGCTATCGTAATCTATCTAGGTATTATCGCAACTGGTTGCAGCGCGCTTCCCGTAGCCGAAAGTTTTTCAACCCAGGAAATACACCTGCGTTTTGAGATCGGAAATCCCATATGTATCTTTACTCAAGATGTCATCAAGCGTTCCGGTAAGAAACTTCCCCTTTATGAAAAAGTGGCTGCCGCCACATCGGCGCCCTGCATCATTTTCGAGACCGATAATAATTCATCCTTTTCATATCGTGAACAAGACCTGTCCTGGCGGGATTTCTTGAAAAACAAAGCGGATTATGACTTCGACGTGGCTGAACCTGAGAAAGAAATTTGCCTGCTCTTTTCGTCCGGTACATCCGGCCATCCGAAAGCAATCCCATGGAAACAAATGACTCCTTTGAAAGCCGCCAACGACGCACACCTGCATCAAGATTTGCACTCTGGAGATGTTGTCTGCTGGCCGACCAGTTTAGGCTGGATGATGGGGCCCTGGCTTGTCTTCGCTTCGTTGATCAATAGAGCAACGATCGCCATCACCCAGGAGGTGCCTACGCATCGTGGTTTTGGGAAATTTATTCAAGATTCCCAAGTTACCATGCTGGGAATTGTCCCCAGTATCGTAAAGGCTTGGCGAGAGCATGACTGCATGCGCGGACTGGATTGGAGTGCCATTCGGGCTTTTAGCTCCACCGGTGAATGTTCCAATGCAGACGATATGCACTTTCTCATGTCGCTGGCCGGTTATAAACCAATCATCGAGTACTGTGGCGGCACGGAGGTTGGAGGAGCCTACATCACCGGGACTGTCATTCAACCCTGTGCTCCCGGGAACTTCAGCACACCAGCCATGGGTTTTAATTTATGCATTCTGGATAAAGCAGAACAGCCGGGTCCGATGGGGGAGATGTTTTTCATTCCTCCAGCATTGGGATTATCCACCGAAATAATCAATGGTAATCACCATGAAGTCTATTTTGAGGAAACTCCCAAAGGGCCAAACGGTGAATTGTTACGGCGCCACGGTGATCAGATGGAAGCACTTCCTGGTGGCTATTTCCGGGCTCACGGCCGCGTGGATGACGCCATGAACCTCGGGGGCATCAAAGTCAGCGTTGTGCAAATAGAAGAACTCCTCAGACAATGCCCATTTATGCATGATATCGCCGCCATTGCCGTCGCGCCTCATGGTGGTGGACCGAGTCGTCTGGTCATTTATTTTGTACCATCCGAAAAGGTTCCTTGTGATGATCCTAGGCTTGAGATGCAATACGTTATTCGTGAACAACTCAATCCATTGTTCAAAATTCATGATGTTGTTGCCATCGATGCATTACCCCGGACGGCATCAAATAAAGTCATGCGTCGTCAACTGAGGGCTCTTTATGAAACGACCCATGAATCATGATCGATAAATAGCCATCATTGCGGCATTGCGAATCGCGACGGGAGCTTTTAATCGATTTGTATCCCTCCGAAAAATTACTTCACGATCTCGACCTCGTCTCTTAGATCTCCATCCGTATCGTAAGCACGGTAGAGTAGACGGTTTCCACTGATTTGAATGTCCAGTACCTGAAATGTGGCTACGTTTGTCATTCCAAAATCAATGTAATCGTAATCGTCCTGCGGATACATTTTGGTTCCGGCAACCGAAACGATATAGATGGTGCCTTGTTCGGTGCTGGTAACCTTCTCGTCACCTTTCATAGGGTAGGTTCGCAGGTAGGCGTGATCATGGCCTTGCAGAGCCATGTCCACGTGATACTTGTCGAACAAGGGCAACCAGTGCTGACGAACCTCCGGATAGATACGATCCGGTCTCGACGTATAAGCCGGATGGTGATAAACAACAAACTTCCAGGTTGCGGTTGTGTTCTTCAGTTGCTCTTCGAGCCAGACGGTCTGGGTTTCGGGAGGAATATTAGAATCCAGGATGATGAACAAGGCATTGCTGTAAACAAACGAGTTAACGCGTTCCCTCTCGACATCGGTGGGTCCATTTTTAAGGAGATCAAACAATTCCAGATACATGGTGGGATGGCCGCCCTGATTTTCATGATTTCCGATCGCGGGGACCAGTTGACGGCGATCAAAAATGTCCGAGGAATTATGAAACAGACTATCCCAGTCGTCCCGGTCATTTCCGCGATCCACCAAATCGCCGGCCAAAATATAGAACGCGGCGTCGGGCCTTTGACGAAAGGCGGTGTGGACGAGCGACCCCCAACGGTCGAGTCCGTTTTGCACATCCCCCATGTAAACAAATGAGAACGGTTTTACGCGGTCCGGCGCCGTCGTAAATTCGGCCAATTCGGTCCAGCCATCGCGGGAACCATCGCCCACTGAATAAAAGTAAGTGGCGCCGGGTTCCAGGTCGCGAAGTCGCACGGTATGCCGGTAATT
>JAJFLT010000049.1 GCA_021772555.1 Opitutales bacterium
AAATGAATTGACCGCCCACTTCGGCCTGGGGCAGCAAACCGAACCGGTTGCGCGCCTCACTATCCGTTGGCTGAGCGGCCTCGTGCAAGTGTTCAAGGACCTACCCCTTAATTCGACGTTCATAGCGGTTGAGGAAGACCCCTTTCATGGTCAGGCCATCGCTGGGCTTCCCCAGTGGCGAGCCTCAAACTGGTATGGCAATTATCATACCGGGAACTGGCCATGGATCTTTCATGCGGAGCATGGCTGGCTTTACATCACGCCAGAAAACGAAGTTAATGCCATTTTTCTTTGGGATTCGGGTCTTCAAGCATGGTGTTTTGTCAACGAGCAAAACTATCGATGGATTTACCTTTTTGGCGAAAGGAAAGGCTGGGTCTGGGCGTTTCCGGATAATACGTCAGAAGTCAGGCATTTTCAACGTCTGGACGACGGTTCCCTCATCAGCATATCCAGTGATCTTTGAACGACTAGCTCTCTTTATCAATTTTTTAAGTGAACAGGGAAATTCAAAAAGCAGAAATTTCTCCCAATTCCCCGGTGGGAACCGGCAACGACAACGGCCAAGGTATTAACAAGAGTTTCCTCTACAATAAGGATCTGGCGCCGATTCCGCCCGAAAAGCGCACCTGGACGCTTTGGAATATCTCTGCCCTGTGGGCCGGCATGGCTATCGGCATACCCACATACACCATTGCCAGCAGCCTCATTTTGCAAGGCATGAACTGGAAACAGGCGATGTTTACTCTCTTTCTGGGCAACGCCATAATGGTGATACCTCTGACCCTCAACGCCCACCCCGGCACGAAATACGGCATTCCCTTCCCTATTCTGCTGAGAGCCTCTTTCGGAGTTATCGGGGCTAACATTCCGGCCATGATGCGCGGTTTGGTGGCCTGCTGTTGGTTCGGCATCCAAACCTGGATCGGCGGCACAGTTATATACGCCGTTGCGGTTATGTTAATTGGTTTTGACCCCGCCGCCAAAATCAACCTCCCAATACTCGGCATCTCCGTCGGCCAATTCACTTGTTTCCTCATTTTCTGGGCCATGAACATTGCAGTCATTTTAAAAGGTATCAATTGCGTGAAATGGTTGGAAAACTTGAGTGCTCCTTATCTCTTGATCCTTGGTCTCGGCCTGCTCGTTTGGGCCTATGGCGCCTCCGAGGGATTTGTCTCCGTATGGAATCAAAAAAGCAAATTCCAATCCTTTTCCGAACTTTTCGATGTTTCCCTCTTGGGTGTTACCGCGATCATCGGTTTCTGGTCGACTCTGGCCCTCAATATTCCCGATTTTTCCCGCTACGCTCGCTCGCAAACGGATCAGATCGTGGGCCAATCTCTGGGGTTGCCACCGGCATTCACCTTTTACGCTTTTGTGGGGATCATCGTAACCAGCGCCACGGCATCCATTTTCGGGCGCGAAATTGCCGACCCGATCGAGTTGATGACGCAATTGGACAGTCCCGTACTGGTGGTTTTCGCCCTGGTTTCATTGTCCATTGCCACTTTGTCCACCAATATTGCGGCCAATGTGGTCTCCCCCTCGAACGATTTTTCCAATCTCTGGCCCAGACGTATTAGCTTCAAAATGGGCGGCGTCATTACCGGTATATTGGGAATTCTCATTTTCCCCTGGAAATTCTATTCAGATCCCACGGGCAGTTTTATTTTTTTTCTGGTCGGTTACAGTGCCTTACTGGGTCCGATAGGGGGCATCATGGTGGCTGACTATTTCGTCTACCGCAAAATGCAATTAAATGTGCCCGACCTCTACCACAATGAAGGAGAATACGCTTACACCAACGGGTTCAGTTACCTGGCTTTTGCCTCTCTGCTTATCGGCGTTATCCCCAACGTACCTGGTTTTCTGGCCGAACTGAATTGGGTGCCACCTGAGATGATTCCGGAAATCTTCAAATCTATTTTCAGATTCGCCTGGATGTCGGGATTTGCGATTTCCTTCCTGGCTTACCTGATGGCCAGATGGTTGAGCACCTGGAAAGGCACCCCTCGGTCGAACCCAACCGCTAATTTAGGGTATTCGGCAAAATAGATACAGAAATTATTCTATAAAAGCCGTTTGGAAAGAGCGGCATGCTCGATTGCCTCCAGGTATTTCTGGATGCGGTCTTCCGGTTCCAGTTCGAGCGCTTCCTTGAGCAGTGGGACCGCCTCATCGTATTCGGCCTGCCGCACATGCATCTGGGCTTGCTCAATGAGGGCGCGGTGCTGAAAGTCATCAATTTTGCGCGCCGCTTCAAAATTGAGGATGGCCTCCTCAATATCCCCATGATCGGCCTGTATCCCAGCCAACTGCAAGAGCGCTTCCCCGGCCAGCGGATTGCGTTCTATGATCGCCTTGAGTAATTCCTCCGCTTTGACATCATCGCCGGTGGCACGGGCAATGCGGGATTCCATGGTCAAAAGGGTAAGTTCCTCGTCGTCCGTCAGGCGGCCGTTAAAGGTATTTTTGATGGAGGCAATATAGAGAGTGGCATCGTCCCAGACACCCCGGTCGGTAAGGATTCTGGCGACCATCATGGGCCGGCGCACGTTTTGCTTGGGATCGGCTTTGAGGGCTTCCACATAGACCGCATAGGCAAGATTGGAAAGGCCGTCATTCATGTAAATATCGCCGAGCTGAAACAGACTGTCGGGCCGGGCTTTGTTCATCCGGCGCAGGACTTCGTAATTGGCGGCCGATTGGGCCGTTCTCCTTATTCCCAGATAAGCATTGGCTTGCAGCAGCCAATATTCGGCCTTGTCCGGATTATTAGTGATCAATTCCTCAAATACTCCAATGGACTCCTCCCATTTCTGAAGAATGAGAAGGGACTGCGCTTTGCCCACCTTCCAGTCGTTGTTATCGGGATCGTAGAGCAGGGCTTGCTCATAGGCAGAAAGGGCTGAATCGAATTTTTCCTGATTGAGATAACAATACCCAAGCAACCCGTAAATATCGCTGTCGGCCCCGCCCAACTCAATGGTCTTGACGAGGTATGGAGCCGCTTTATCCATCTCCCCGAGGCGGACATGGACTTTTCCCAACAGGCTGTAGGCGCGTTCAAAATTAGGCAGTTTCTGAATGCAGGTGTGGTATTGCCGGATGGCTCCCTGGAAATCTCCCGTTTCAAAATACAGATTGCCGAGAGTGAAATCGAGAGCCGCGCTAGACTCGGGCAAAATACTGGCACGCAGGGTGCTGATGGCCGCATTGATGTCCGAACGAATTAACGGGATAAGAAGGTCAAAAAGTTCTTTCTCCTCCGACGTAATGCTGGGCTCGGTGACCGTTTTGGGGGCGTAGGAATAGGTAAACTTTTTAATAAATTGTTCGTCGGACCAATAATCAGGGCGCAAGGGGACGATTTCATTCTGCCCTCCGGCGAGGGTGAATGAGAGCGCCAGGATGGCCGCGAGTAAGGACAATGGATTAAATAATTTCTTCATAACCAACAAGTTCGTTTTCTATTTTTATGATGTAAAATTTTACCGTGGGGAAAGTTAGTTCAGTTTAAAGCTCAATGGCTGGATACGGCGCACCTTTACGGCCTTGCCGTTTTTGGTGCCGGGTTCGAATTTCCACTGTAAAACCGATTCGATGGATGGTTTTTCGAACTCGCGATGGCTGGACTCTTTGACCGTGGCCCGAATGACCTTACCCCGCTCATCGATGATGACGACCAGCTTGACCCAGCCCTCGATGCCCTCTCTTTTAAATTGGAAGGGATAAACCGGCGGAATCGCCACCAAACGCCGCGGGTTGTTATCGAGGTCCTTGAGTTCGAAGATATCCATCATTTGGATGGTATCGGGGGTCAC
>JAJFLT010000050.1 GCA_021772555.1 Opitutales bacterium
CCCAGCGTGGTTTACCGGATCAACCTGACCGATGGGCAGCAGATAGAAATCGACAACCCCGCCCACCTGCCCGAAATCACTGAAATCGAGTCCATCGAAGAACCCTTTATCAACGCTAACCTGCACATCCCAACCTCCAGCGTGGGTGATATGCTCGGGCTCATCCTGGACCGGCGGGGTACCTGCGAGCATACTGAGAGTGTGGACGAAAGCCGTCTCATTTTGCGCTGCCTGTTGCCCTTGAATGAAATCCTGGTCGATTTCAACGACCGCCTGAAAAGTATTACACGCGGCTACGGCTCAATGGATTACGATCTGGCCGATTACCGCAAGGCGGACATGGTGCGTCTCGAAATTCTCGTCAACGGGGAGTTGGTCGATGCCTTCTCTTCCATGACCCACCGTAAAAAAGCGGTCGGGAAAGGGCGCATCCTGTGCCAGAAACTCAAAGATATTCTGCCCCGGCAGCTATACAAAGTAGCCCTCCAGGCCGCCGTGGGCGGGGCCGTCATCGCCCGGGAAACGATTGGCTCCCTGCGCAAAGATGTAACTGCCAAATGTTATGGGGGCGATATTACCCGCAAAAAGAAACTGCTGGAAAGACAGAAGGAAGGCAAAAAGCGGATGAAACAAATCGGGAAAATCAGCATACCTCAGGAGGCATTTATCAATATTCTCAAATCAACCTGAATTATTTGGGACCGCACCCGCGGGAATGTTTGTCCAACTGAAAATCGATCCATAATGCTCTTTTTCAACAAATCCAGATCATCGCAAAAAAAGCTTCATAAAGAGGCTGCTCATTGGCTTCGGCTGGGCTACAAGGTGAAAGCCTATCGTTGCGACATTATGGCAACCGGAGAATTGGAGAATTTGGGCAGGGCCTTGGCTGAGCTCGATGAAACCCTACGCTCGAAAGAAAAGGAAGAAGAGGTCACCCGTTCGATCTCGCGACTGGAAAAGATTTTGCGCAAATGCGGTGGTTGTTTTTACCCCCACAGCCATTGGGCTGAAAATGTGGAAATGTTCCTCGTGGCGACGATCCTTGCCATCGGCATTCGCACCTATTTCATCCAGCCGTTTAAAATACCGACCAATTCCATGTATCCCACTTACAATGGCATGACCTATCAACTCTACGGTGTTGAAAACTCGGAGCCGGAAGAACCGCCCGGGATGGCCAATCGAGTATTCAGAAAACTGGTACTGGGCTCATCCTACAAAGAAATCGTCGCTCCCGTAGATGGCGAACTGCGCATCCCGTTGCCCACCTTTCTCTCCAACAGCGAAGCCATGGCCCACAACAGCAACTTTTCCTATCAAATGGTAAGTGGGCGCAAATGGTTTGTTTTCCCCACCCCGCGCAAAGAATTCAGTTTTTACATCGGCAATCAACCCGTGACAGTCCGGGTGCCGCCTGAATTCGTTTTTGACAGAGTCGTGCAAGACCTATTCGCAAAATCCTTCAAACATCCAGTGACAGACCCGAATCTGGGCCGGGTGTTGAATACGGGCCTTCATTTCAAAAAAGGGGAACGCGTTTTGAGTTTCGAGATATTGACCGGTGACGCCCTCTTTGTGGACCGTTTCTCCTATCATTTCTTCCCCCCCAAGATCGGCGACCCCTTTGTTTTCCGCACCGACAATATCGACGACATCTCCGAATCGAACCGGGGAAAATATTATATCAAGCGATTGGTGGGCAAAGGAGGCGACACCCTGAGTATCAAAAACTCGGTCCTCCACCGCAACGGCAAACCCATCGAGGGCGCCGACGCCTTTGAAAAAAATGCCGCCCGGGACGGTGAATACGAGGGTTACTCCAACCGATGGCGGCTAGACACAGGCCTCGAAGATACGATTCCAGCCCATCATTATTATGCCATGGGAGACAACTCCGACCATAGTTCCGACAGCCGCGCCTGGGGGTACGTGCCAAAGAGGGAAGTCGTAGGCAAAGCCCTTTTCATCTACTACCCATTCACCCGCCGTTTCGGCCCGGCCCGCTGAGTTAGAAAAGAAGCCATCCCGAAATGAGCCAACGGTTGTCGTGCCGTTCTGACAGGAGGGACTCCGGGATCGGGTGTCAGTGTTCGGGTTTCAGGAAATAATGTCCCCTCCCCACTGAAACCTGACACCCGGAACCACCATCATCCATCCTGCAACCAATTACCCCGTATCGTCCTTGGCGTCAATGAGCTGCGGACGTTGTTCCTGGCGGATATTGGATAAACACCGATCCAAAATTTCAATGTAGATGATACTGTCTCGAAAATGGGACATATCCTGTATCACAAGTGGAACAATATTTTTCCCGGGAAAATTTCCAGTGAGTCAAAGAAAATTTATTTCTTTCATCTCCAACGACTTAAGAAAATAATTAATTAAATTGGCACAGTAAATGATAATGTAATTGGTAATTTAAAAATAAAACCAGATATTTTCCTCATGTTTCATATTAGCCACATATAAAGAATGCTTTCTCCGAGTTTTATAGCATGGGTGAAAAATGGGGATTCAATGCTTCCACACTAAAGAAAAACTATCTCACAATTTCAAAATTATAACTTTCGTGAATCCAAACTGCACCTTCCACCGTCTATTCTATCAAACAAACAATGAACAATGCCATTCGAGTACAGCTTGGACCAAAAGTCTACAATACAGTTTCCGAAATTTTATCTGTAATGGTTACAATTTCTAATTTTTGTATCTGTTTTGATACTGGAAAATGACGTAAAATATAAAACGTATAAATTTATCTTAGCGCCTTGTATAAACTGAACCAATTGATGACAATGATGAACCCATTAACTCAAACCTCAGCAAAAAGAGGCATACACACAGTAACAATGGAAAATCCATACCCCACCCAAACAGAAGAGAAACAATCCGGCCTTCCGCCCCAAAGTGAAAGTGTAACAAGCGAAACTCTGGATTGCCCCGATCTCCTTTCTACACTCTCTCCCGAATGGCGACCCTACCAGGCTCCGCCCCTCAGCAGCGGCGTTTCCCGCATCCTTTCCTATTTTAGCGCTTTGGGGCTGGCTTTATTCATATTCCTGGCCCTGCCCATTACTCAACTGCTTTCTGAAAGAGGATCGGCCTCGACCTCCGTGACCCTTGATCCGGCCGCCATACCTCCTCCTCCGGCACCCCCACCAGAACCTCCACCCGAAGAAGAGGAAGTGGCTGAGGAAGATAAACCCGAGCTGGAACAGGAAATGCAACCACTGGACTTGAGTCAGCTCGATGTCGCCCTCAACCCGGGTGTTGGTGACGCCCTCAACATTGGCGATGCCATTCTCGGTTTCGGCGTTACGCCCGACACCATTGCCCAGATGGATATTTTTGAACTCAAAGACCTCGATAACGATCCTCAACGAGTTGTAGCGGTGGCCCCCGTTTATCCATTTCAATTCAAGCGTGACGGCATAAGTGGATGGGTAAAGCTGATCATCGTTATCGATGAACGAGGAAGGGTCATCAACGCGAAAGTGGAATCCTCCTCCCATCGTGAATTTGAAAGACCCGGCCAGGAAGCGGTCATGCAATGGAGGTTTGAACCCGGAACCCGCAACGGCAAACCGGTAAAAGTTCGCCGTCTGCAACCCATTTCCTTCCGGCTTCGTTAGTTTAGAGGGCGTCTAAAAGATACACAGATCCGCCCCCGGTCAGGATTTTTTCCCTCCAGGGTCATGGCAACGGAACAGTCTACTTAACAAGTTCCCGCGTCATGGCCCTTTTTTATTTTGGGGATCAAAGAACTATGACTCTTATCGCTGCAGACAAGCTTTGGCAGGCTGTCTCTCCTCATCCTCGGCTGAATTGCCGATTTAGCTGAATATGTAGTGCCCGTTTTTGCCTGGACGTCACTTGCCAACGTTCTCGGACTCCAACGCAATTCATTTCTATGTTGAAGGCGTAAATGAAAATCTCCAAAGGACCATTATTTGGCGGCCAGTACCGTGTCGTATTTCGGTTTGTTGGCGAAAAGCAAGTAAAGGTTAAGAAGAAAGACAACCAAGGCGGGGCCGATGCTGGGCAGATGAAGGACGAGATGAAAAAGAATTATGTGAACGCTGAGGGGTGCGAGAAGGACCAACGCCAGTGCTGTCCACCGGTTTGTCAGCAACGCTAGTCCCACGATGATTTCTAATCCACCGATAAGAGGAAAAAAATAGCCCGCATCGCTCAAAGCGCCCATCAAGGCATAAGCCTCTTGAGACATTTCCGGATAGGTCATGAAATGAAAAAATCCGTTCAATCCGAAAACCAGCAATATCAATCCCAGGAGAAGCCGGGCCGCCATTTTTAATTTTTCCTTCATAATTACTTCCGATCAGGCTTTCGAATTACAGTGTCCCTCAACCGGCATAGGTGCCGTCTGGTTCGTTTGCTTACATAACGAAGTTTGAATGAAGCAGGGCATAAATCAAGGAAATAGGGCTCGGGGCCAACGGGAGGGTTGATTGGCAGCCTTTTTTGTGCCTAAGGTTTTACCATGAGAATTATTGAAAGTATGTCGGTTCTTCTGGCAGTTGCAGGATTTTTCTTTCTGCCCGTTTACGCGGGCGGCGCAAACGGGGATGAAACGGGATCGTTTCGCTTTTTCGCTTTCGGGGACATGCCCTACGAACCGGGAGACGAGGAGCAGGTGACACGTTTGCTTCATTCGGCAGCAAAGGAGGATTTTCAATTTTTTGTCCATGTCGGGGATATAAAGTCCGGAGGCAGCTTATGTGATGATGCGGCTTACCGGCATGCGTTCGGCTTATTACAGGACTTGCCCCTTCCAGTAGTTTATACTCCGGGCGACAACGAATGGACGGATTGCCATCGCGACGCTTGCGGAAACTATGATCCCGGTGAGCGTTTGAGTTTTTTAAGAAAAGTGTTTTTTGCCGAACGGAGCTCACTCAAACTCGATCAATTGGGAGCTAATCATCTCAATGATACCAAAAAATTTAAAAAATTTCCGGAGATCTACCGGTTCGAAAAAAACGGAATCCTTTTTGTGGTTCTTCATATCGTGGGCAGCAACAATAACCTGGCCCCGGAATGGCCCTCGACCATACCTGAATTTAAAGAAAGAAATGCCGCCAATCTCTATTTATTAAAGGATTCCTTTTCTTTGGCGGAGAAGAAGGGGGTAAAAGGTTTGGTTGTGATCTTGCACGCCAATCCCGGGTTGGAGAACACTTCATGGAGCGATACCTCAAGCTGGCAAAAAGGCAGTGGATTTCACGATTTTTTAGAAACCCTCTATGAGCATTTGTTATCATTCCGCAAACCGGTGCTATGCATTCACGGGGATTCGCATTATTTTCGGGTCG
>JAJFLT010000006.1 GCA_021772555.1 Opitutales bacterium
ATCCTTGTCAGATGGGAGTATCATATGGACAACTTCCTAGGATTCGTGCGGCTTGCAGCCGCATTCATCCTATTACGGCGAATTTGAGATAGGTTGTAGAAAACTACTTGCTCGAGCCAGAAGTATTGAAGAAAGCAATAGAGACTCGACTAGCAAACACCAAAAACAGAAAATCGAACACGTTTAGCGAAGATGTTCAGAAGGTACTACTGCAGCTTACTGATGAAATGAAACCTGATATTTTTGGGCAATTCAGTAGTCACCAATGGAAGGTGATTAAGTCACAGGAAGAAGGGATTGACGGCTCAACGATAAGCAAGCAGTTGATGATCGACTTCGATTCTCTTTGGAATGACCACGATGCTCGCCTCAGAATGGTTCCAGGAAAAAAACTTCTCGCCATGTTAAATGCATATCTCTCCAAAAAGTACGGAATCTCTCTGACTCCCTCTCTTATCATTAGCAGTCATAAAAAAAGCGAGATTCCCACCGAGATTGGAACGCTGTTGGCTCAGATTGAAAAGTTTAGACAGAATTAATTGCCAACAATAGGGCTGGAGAAAAGGGTCAGTCCCGAACGGTAAGGGAAGGGGGTCATTACTTGATTCTTGACTAACAAAAATAAAGTAGTCAATGTTCATAATTCATATTTGATTTTTCCTGTCGTTAGATTTCCATTTTTGGTTCTACACCGACCCAAAAATACACTAGAATTACCTCTTCAGTGTGGTGATTGAAGTGTCGCATTCACAGCCTCCACAGTGACGGTTGTTTGGCAAATATTAAGCAATTTTCTGCATTTGCTTCATCGCGGGCGTTGACACTTTCTGCGTTAGTCCTGAGACTTACCGATGATGAAACCTGATGTGATTCTCATCATGTGCGATCAGCTGAGGTATGATTGCCTTGGCTTTGCGGGGCATCCGCAAGTGCGTACGCCCCATCTCGACCGGCTGGCTGAAAATGGAATCTACTTTGAGAACGCCTATTGCGCCTCGCCGGTCTCCTCACCGGCCAGAGCAAGTTGGCTGACGGGACTCTATCCGCATGCCCACGGGCAGTTGATTAATTACAGGATAACCCCTTCCCTAAAAGGGCGCAAAGGCACGAGCATGCACCCCAAATGCACAACGTTGGGAGATGCCTTCAACAAAGCAGATTATCGCTGTGGGATAGTCGGCCCCTGGCACTTGGGGGACGATGAGCATCCACAACATGGATTTGAGGAATTCTGGAAAACTTACGGGTATCAAGGTATCGGCAATCGGGATCGGCTCATTGATAATTTCAAAAAAGAAGGAGTGAAAAACCTCTACCAAAAGAACATCCCAGAGATCAACAACGACCTCAAGCGCATGTCCTACGGCACCTGTGGCGATCCCCGCCAACAGCGCACGACCTGGACCATCGATCGCGGCATCGAATTCTTCGAGCAGGCAGGGGGCGACCATCGGCCGCAATTCCTCTTCCTCAGCGTCAAAGACCCGCACCCGATCATCATTGCTCCGCCGGAAATCGTGGCAACCTACCCGCCGGAAGAGATCGCGCTGCCGTATAGCTGGGGCGATCCGCTCGAGGGCAAACCGGCCTACCAGCAAAACGAGCTTGGGCGTTTGCCGCAAAATACGGACCCGGATAAGTTTCGCCAGATGATGGCGCACTATTTCGCGCTCGTTACGCACATAGACGATCAGGTCGGGCGCCTGTTAAGCTACCTTGAGGAAACTGAAAAGCTGGACAATACGCTGATCGCATTCATCAGCGACCATGGCGAGATGCTCGGTCAACACGGCTTCACATCAAAGCGCGTGCTTTACGAAGGATCGGTGAAAGTGCCCTGTATCTTATCCTGGCCGGCGGCATTGAAAACCCCGCGTCGAGTACGAACACCGCTGGCCGGAGTCGACCTCATGCCCACGCTGCTCGATTTGGCGGGAATACCGCTCAAATGCCAGATCGATGGGCGCAGCCTTGCCGCCGACCTGTTAAATGAAAGAGAACCACAAACCCGGCCCATCTTTTCCGAAATCTCCACTTGGGAAGCCCTCCAATGCTCTTCTGACAACGAGGAAGAACTTGCGGCTCAAGTGATGGCCAGGGATGGCGATTGGAAATATATTTGGAACCGATTCGATGCCGATGAACTTTATGATCTCGGCCACGACCCGGAAGAGATGCACAATCACGCCCCGGAGGTAGGGCAAAAAAAACGCATCAATGCGATGCGCGATATAATTTGCGAAATGCTTCAAGTGACCGGTCCCGGCGTTTACGGCTGGTGCAGTACAGTTACCCGGGTACCTTGAATAGAAAACGCTGATTGCGAACACCTTACGCTGACGCGTTCTTTGGTGCAAGTGGCGGTAACATTCCACACCCGGCACTGGTGAGAACCGGGCTTATGTTACTGAAAAAAACTTGGTCGCTGATTAACGCCTCAGGCAGAGGAGGCTTTGGGGATTTTCGTTGTCAGGTCGATTTCGTGGACGTTTTTCCGTTTCACGGTCCGCAATCGCGAGCGGCGCCGGAGCATCCGGTCCAGACCCTGCACCATTTGGTCGATGGATTTGTAGAGGTCGTCCGTAGAGGCCGAAAGGATCAAAGGCGGTCCTTTGATCTCGATGTGCCCCTTGGCCGTGAATTCATTTCGTTTTGAGTTGTTCGCGTTGAATTCGAGTTCTACTCTAAGTCGTATAATGTGGCTCTCGTGTTTGAATAATTTTTCGACTTTTTCTCGCACCGCGCTTTTCAGGGCATCGGTCAGGTCGAGGTGAACTCCGGATATTATCAAGGCGTCACTCATGTTCATATATATTTCCTTTCGGTTGATATTATTAGGGAAAAAAGGTTGCCGTACATAGTTAACGGTGCGACCGAGAAAGGGATAAATGAATAAATCCCATAAATCTGTTCTCAGCCGGATCTCCGCAGTAGTCGTCACCGGAGGTTCCTCTGGTATTGGAAATCGCCTAATCAAAGCTATCCATAAGATAGACCAAAATCTTTTTTATTGCAACCTTTCTCGGACCGAGCCCCAAGATTTGCCGCCCGATCTGCGCTGGAAGCACTTTCCATGCGATCTGGCGGAGCCGGAGCAAATAACCGCCACAACCCGCTCAGTCCAGGCCGTGATCGATGAAAATGGCGGCCAGGGCGAGGTTTTGCTGATCAATAACAGCGGTTTCGGCTCCTACGGTCCATTCCCCGAACCTAACCTGGAACACCAGTTGGGGATCATGGAGGTCAACATGAAAGCCGTAGTCCACCTCACCGGGCTCCTCCTGCCTCTTTTAAAGAAACGCGGGGGCGTCGTCATGAATATCGCTTCCACGGCCTCTTTCCAGCCGACCCCCTACCTGACCACTTACGGGGCAACCAAGGCCTTCCTGCTCAACTGGAGCCTGGCCCTGCACGAAGACCTCAAAGGCACCGGCGTGAGGACCCTTGTCGTTTGCCCCGGACCGACGGCGACCAATTTTTTCAAACGGGCGGGATTCGCCACACCGCCCACCGACGTTCATTTGAAGCAGACCTCGGAAGAGGTGGCGGAAATCTCGATCAAGGCGCTGCAAGAGGGGAAAACGCTGGTCGTCTGCGGGTGGAAAAACCGCCTCATGGCCACAATGGGTTCCCTCCTGCCCAAGAAGATTTCCGCCCCCGTGGCCGCCTATTTCCTGCGAAGAGCGCGCTTGGAAGAATTTAGACGCCCTCTTAGGGGGAAATAGCCCATGATGGACGCCGATAAAATGGAGGGTAATTCGGCCCCGCTGATCGATGAGGCGGATTTCGAGAAGTGGATTTTGCGTGAAGACGACGACCTGCTGGTCATAGACAAGCCGGGCTGGGTGGTTTGCCATCCTTCCAAAAACGGGCCCCGATCCAGTTTGGTGAGCGCCGCCCGCCTCCATACCGGTCTGGGAACCCTCCACCTCGTCAGCAGGCTGGACCGCGAAACCAGCGGCCTCGTTTTGCTGGCCAAACACAAAGCCGCCGCCCGCACCTACCAAATGGCCTTGCAGGAGCGGATGGTGGAAAAACGCTACCTGGCGATCCTGGAGGGCGAATTGGCCGAGCCCGTCACCGTCAACAAACGCATCGCCAGGGACGGGGCCAGTCCCGTTTACGTCAAACAAGCGATCAGGAAATCCCGCACCTCGCAAAGAGCCCTCACCCAGTTTGAGCCCCTCGCCGTCGCCAATGGATTCACTTTGGCCAGAGCAAAACCCGAAACGGGTCGCAAGCATCAGATAAGGGTGCACGCCCAATGGCTGGGCCACTCCATCGTCGGTGATAAAATCTACGGCCCCGACGAGAACTTTTACCTCCAATTCATCGAAAACGGATGGTCCCCGGAAATGGAAAAAAGCCTCCACCTACCCCGCCAAGCCCTCCACGCATCGCAAATCATTTTCCAACTATCCGAACCAACCCGCGAAGAAAAATTCTCCGCCCCCTTCCCCACCGAATGGCTCCCCTTTTGCCACGACCGC
>JAJFLT010000051.1 GCA_021772555.1 Opitutales bacterium
GACGAGTGAACGCTCCGGGGTCCTCGCAAACGAGGTAGACGGCGCAGTCGTGGATATCCAAACCATTACCGGTGAAGGAGGCGCGATCTTCACCCCGGGGCTTCGCAACGATGGGTCGGCCTGGGGGGTCACCACGAATACGGTAATCCTCAATGTTCCCGTCGATACAGTCGCTGAAGATGGCGGCGCCATTACCGCGACGTTGACCTTGGAGAGCGCTGGCAGCGAGCTGATCAATATCTCGGTGTCAGGGGAAAACGCTGATGAAGTGACTATCGAACCATCATCCCTTACGGTTACGGAAGCGGGGGCGACGGTCACCATTACGCCAGTCAATGATGGTGTTCTCGACGGCGATCGCCTAGTGCGTCTGTTTGCCGGCACCTCAGGGATATTCCCGGATGTGGCACGTCTGACCGTTACCGAGGTGAGTGAGGACACTTTCGACCTTGTCATCAATGAGGCTCTCTCCTCTGTTGTCGGAACCGGCGCGGACCCCAATAACAATGGTATCATTGAAGAACCGGTCGCGGATTTATTCATCGAAATCGTCAATACGTCCGATACCCAGGTCAACTTGGGTGACTGGCAATTGGATGCCTATTATGATGTAAATCTTACCGGGGCTGAACTCGTGCATATCTTTCCCAATCCCACGGTGCTTGGGCCTAATGGATCGATTGTTATTTTTGGCGGCGGAGATGTCGCCGCGATGAATGCTGCCGGTCCCGAGATTTTTGGGAATGCGCTGATTCAACTCGCCAACCGTGGAGGAAATGGTGTCAACCTTCCCACGGGTGACGGAGGAATCATTGCCTTGAAAACGCCCTTTGGCTTCGAAGAGGACACTGTATCCTATAATATTGATATTGCGGATCAAAGCATGAGTATAACGCGCGATCCGGATATTACGGGTGATTTCGGCGCTTTGCATTTTGATGTTTCTACTGCATTCGAGTTCTTTTCTCCTGGGCGCAGACTCGATAGCACACCTTTTCCGGGTAATGGGGCCGTTGCTTTGGACGTGTTTGGCGGCGTGGATATCATCGGCTTTCCGGGGTGGAAGGCCTCCTCCTGGTACCTGAATTACAACGTGGAATTCTGGCCCTGGATATTTCATGACGAACACGGTTGGCAGTATGTTGATTCCGGCAGCACTGCGGAGATTACCTTCGTTTTCGATCTGGGTTTGAACGACTGGGTATTCGTGAATGAAGGCGCTTATCGGTGGATATTCCTGTTCGGAACTAATCAGGGCTGGATTTTCACCTTCGATGACAACACCCCGGACAGAAGGTTTTTCCAAAGGCTCGACGATGGCAGTTTGTTCAGCGTTCCGGCAGGACTGCCTGTAAATTAAGTCTTGGTTAGTGATTAGGGTATGCACTGTAAAGGCGGGCACGCTAAATGGCGTGCCCGTCTTCTCTACGGCATTGAATTCATCTGCGAGGTATTAAAATAATTATGAAAACTGCGCTGCTTCATTTATGCCTGTTCCTTTACTATGCCGCAGGAACCGGAATTCTGCTGCATGGGCAAGATTCAGGCCTTGAGCCCAGCACTTCCGAAGGGAGTTATCACTTTGTAATATTACCAGACACACAATATTACTACGGCGATCAGGGCCCCGGAAATTTTGGCAAGTGGCTCGCGCAGATGAATTGGATCCGTGATCACGCCGAGTCGCATAACATCAAGTATGTATTGCACCTCGGTGATATCACGGACCAAGCCGATCATTCGGCAACGCATTTGACACAATGGGGGAGGGCCACTAGCGCTGCCAACGGGATCATGGATAAAGTGCCGATGTCTCTCGTCACTGGAAATCATGACGGCCTTGAAAACAGCCGGACATCGCTCTTTTCGAATCCTGAGTATTTTGGCGCTGGCAGCGTCTATGCGAACCAGCCCACATTGATCGAAACAATGAAGCCCGGCAAGTGGGAAAACAGTGTCCATCGTATAGAAATCGAAGGGCGATCCTGGCTCATCATTTGCCTGGAGTGGGGTCCCCGTGATGAGGTGATTGCCTGGGCAGACGATGTTTTGAATCGGTTTCCCGATGATTACGCCATTGTGACCACGCATGCTTATTTGTTTCGAGATAGCAGCCGATTTGACTGGGAATTACTGGGCTCTCAGGATAGGGATGACAGGCAGAGCGGAAACCCGATCGGATACGGCGCGCTCAATGGAGACCCCGAGGGCGCTAACGATGGGCAGTTGATGTGGAACAAACTGATTCGACATCATAGCAACGTCAAACTGGTGCTCAATGGTCACGTCAGCCGCAGTGGGCACGGAAGGCGCGTATCGATCAACGATGACCGGCATTTTGTGCAACAACATCTGGTCAATTTTCAGCACTGGAGTGGAGATGGAGATGGCAGGATGCGCCTGATGGAGTTTAATCCGGCTGGCGATACGGTTAAGGTAAAAAGTTTTTCACCGTTTTCCGGTGAAATTCTGAAAGGACCCGATCTGGAATTTGCCTTAAACTTTTCTCTTTCCACGCGGCCGCTAAAGACCCACTACCGCGAGGCTTTGCAGGAGCTCAATCCGGTGGCCGCATTCAGACTGCAGGGAGAGGATGCGCGCCGGCCCTTGATCAGCCAATTCCCAATGGGGGAATGGGAATTGGCACAGGCAGAGGGCTTCGCCTACGATGATGCCTCCCGCTTTCAATCCGGCAGTCG
This sequence comes from Opitutales bacterium, assembly GCA_021772555.1. Lineage (GTDB taxonomy): Bacteria > Verrucomicrobiota > Verrucomicrobiia > Opitutales > UBA2987 > JAJFLU01. The sequence goes on from JAJFLT010000051.1 coordinate 2,700, forward strand.
CATCCATTATGAAAGCAGTCAAACAGCCACAGATGCCTGGACTGCCCTCTTTTGGTTTCGTTCAAACGCAGCGGAAGAAACTCTTCCCATCCTGCGGATTGATGGGGAATCCGGTGAAGTCTTGTCAGTTTTTGCCGACACCAGCCCTTTAATGCTTCTTCCTCTCGATGACAGCCATTCGCAGTCAGTTTTCGAGGAAAGCATCAACCAATTGACGGTAATGATGGAGCCTTCTCAATGGCATCACTTCGCCCTCAAATATGAAGCAGGACAATTGATGCCGATCCTCGACGGTGAGGACCTCTCCAGAATCGATTTTCCAGTTGCCGAAGTCAGTAGTTTTACTCTTGGCGATTTCGCTGAGGGCTCCGTTGCAACAAATGCCGAATGGAATATAGTGGATTTCTCCTACCATGCACGGGCGCTTTCGATCCCGGATATCGAATGGCTATGGCGCGGCGCTTTCTGCCAGACGATTTCCGGAGAAGTCATCCTTAATGAAGGGTCGGACGCGATAACTGCGATAGAGGTTCAGCAGGACTCCTATCCTGGTTTTGCGTTACGCTCGGAAAATGATGGCGAAGTTTTATTATTCGGAACCTCGGAAACGAGCATTTATCGTATACAGGACCGAGCAGGCGCAAGACGCGATCCCCATAGTCGCTATTTGCGTTTGCCGCAGACTCTGGAATACAGCGAGGGTATTTTGCTGACTACGCCTCAGGTCTCCGATTCCTCCAATCCTGTGGCAGCGTCTCCCCCCGTAGAATGGAAAATAAGTAACCGAATCGAAGGACTTTATTTCGGAAGCAGTTATACGCTGACACGAATGAGCGTCTTGAATACTCCCTTGTCTTTACCAAATGATGGGTCCTTCGCGAAGCTGAATTCAACGTTCTTCCCTTTTGCCGGTGATTGGAAAGGCGGCTACATTAACCAGTCTGGTCAATATCTTTATGGTCAGGAAGATGTGCTCGAAGAGGTCGCGGTAAGCGGGCTGGGAGGGGGAAAATTTCGTCTCACTCCTCCGCAGGCCTGGAACCCCTCCACGCTGCTCGGCCAGTCATCCGAACAAAATACCCAAATGACTGTTCAACCTATCGAAAGCGGCTGGGAAGTGACTATCCACGAGGGGGGCCAACCGTCTTCCGGGAGAGTGCCTTTTGCCTTTGTCTTCGTTCCAGAAGATACCTCCGAAGTTCGATCCGGTTGGGTTGATCCCGCCGATTCCGTCGGCCAAGGCTCCCTCTGGGAAATGACGGGTACCGGATCCTATCGGTTCACGGCGCCATTGGAAAACGGGCCGCGCGGTGTGCTCCAGATTACTCCCGGCGCCGCCGTCGGAGGCGAAGCGCCCCTTTTCAAATTGTATTCCTCGGATGAAGGGGTTTGGGAATTAAAATTCGAGGTAAATGGCGAGATGGTTGACGTTCCCTTTGCTTGGGCCTGGATTTCGTTGGAGGCGGGATATCCAGCAAAGGCAACGCCTGATGACGCCCGTGTTCTGGAAGCCCTCGAGGATGCAGCATACGGAGATTTGGGATGGTATTTTAGTGAACGGTTATCCTGGATATTCGTAGATTCAGATTCCTGGCCCTGGGTCTGGAGTCCTGGTTCCGGCTGGCTCTTTCTTTTTTTGGAAACGGCCCCTGCGGATGGCTTCTGGTTCTTCGAGTGGGCCGGCGGCGCTTTTCTCTATGTCGACCGGGCAGTTCCCTCTTGGGTCTGGTCAACCAAGGATGGCTGGATTCCATGGCCCCCGGAATCCTCAAACCAACAATAACAATCGGAAACAAAATTATATTTAAATTATGAACGCACATTTCAGCAGGAGGACTATTTTCCTTATCCTGTGGTATATTTTCCCGATGCTCGTGATCGGGGCGGAGAGGGAAATCTCTTCCGCTCCTCCACCACAATGGTGGAAAGGCAATCTTCACACCCACACTTTCTGGTCCGACGGTAATGATTTTCCTGAAATGGTGGCTCAGTGGTATCTTGATCAAGGATATAATTTTCTGGCCTTATCCGATCACAATATACTCAGCCAGGGACAAAAGTGGGTTTCTCTGGAAAAGGCGGATCGAAGTTCAAGCGGGGACGCCTATCCGAAGTATCTGCAACGCTTTGGCGGTCATTGGGTGGAGATCCGCGGTTCGAGAGAAGAAGGTAACCTCGAAATACGACTCAAGCCGTTCAGTGAATACCGGGCTCTGGTCGAGCAGCGTAACCGCTTCATCATGATTCAGGGCGAGGAGATCACGGATGGAGCCGATAACGGAATGTCGATTCACATGAACGCAACCCATCTCGGTGATCTGATCCCTCCGCCCGGCGGCAAAACGGTCAAAGAGGTCATCGCAAACAGTTTGCGTCTGGTTCAGGAACAGAGTCATCGCCTTGGCCGGCCCATTCTTTTCCATGTCAATCACCTGAACTACAAATGGGGCGTCACGGCTGAGGACTTAGTTGGCATCATTGACAACCGTTTTTTTGAAGTATGGAACGGAGTGGATGATGATGAGGATCCGGGTGATGCCGAACATCCCTCGACCGACGAAATCTGGGATATCGCAAATACCTTGCGCATGGCAACATTCGGTGCGCCGCCCCTCTATGGACTAGCCACGGATGATACACACGATTATCATGGACACAGCGAGACGGCCAAACCCGGCCGCGGCTGGGTCATGGTCCGCGCTCGCCACCTGACGCCGGAGTCCCTCATCAAGGCATTTCACCGCGGTGATTTTTACGCTTCCACGGGAGTAATGCTGAAAAACATCGATTTCGATGAGGAGCGGCTGGCAATCGAAATTGAACCGGTAGAGGGCGAGACCTATACAACCCGTTTTGTCGGGTCTCGCCGGGGCGTTAATGTCGAGGGTGTTTCCAGAAGAGACGGCGAAGGAAACATTATTCGCACAACCCTTGATTACACCAGCAGCGAAGGGCCGCAGATAGGAGAAGTATTTTCCGAGGTGACGGGAAATCTGCCCACCTATCGCATGGAGGGGGACGAGCTTTATGTGCGCGCAATCATTACTTCAGATGCTGAACCCGCTGTTCCAAGCAAAGAATTTCCCTTCAAACGGGCGTGGACTCAGCCCGTCGGTTGGGCCCGTTGGATCGAATCTGAATCGAGAAACTAAATGGAGTCAAATCGTCCGCCGAGACAGAAAATCATATTTAATTTGGAGGTTTCTAATGAAGTTATTAATAATGGGTTTGGCGTTTAGTCTGAGTCTTGCGGTTATGGCTGTAGCTGAGCCTGCTGATAATAAAAAAGTAAAAACCGTGGAATTGCCGGAGATGAAACCGGTGAAGCTTAAGGCCTACGCGCAATTGGAAAAGAATGCGCATCTCGAACCTTCGGGCATGGTTAAGAGCCGGACTCACCCGAATCTCTTTTGGACGCTGAACGATTCGGGCGACGGGGCCCGCATTTTTCCGCATGACCGAAATGGAAAGCTCTATAATGAGAGAACCGAAGGTGTGCCAATTTATGGCGCCTACAATGTCGATTGGGAAGATATGACGAT
>JAJFLT010000052.1 GCA_021772555.1 Opitutales bacterium
GCCGCGCTATCCGGTAAATAAAAAAAAATGCCCGGGAACCGGCCTATTACAGCCAATTCCCGGGCATCCTTGTTCAATTAACCTAATAAATTAAGATAGACTTACCATCATCGAACGGATTAGAGACCTGCAGGGACGCTGAAGATCGAACCGTCGCTGAGCCTCTGGAAGAACCTTCTACCCGGCGTATTGTCGCCAAAGGTAAAGATCCAGTCTGGAGTCTCGCTGAAGAGGAACATCCAACGATATGAGCCCTCATTGACAAAGACCCAGTTTTCCAAACCAAGATCAAAAAGGAAGATCACATCCGCTGTGTTTCCATCGGCTTGAAACTGCCAGCCGTGCTCGTCGTGGTAGATCCAGGGCGCGAAGTCCACATTGTAGTTGAGGTACCAGGGAGATGCTCTCCAACCCGGGAAGTCAGGAATATCCGTGCCGCGGAAAACATCCTCGTTGATGGTCAGAGGAGCGTTGCCTGGGAAGGCCGAGCCATCCAATTGCCGACCCGGGGAAGCCAGCTCGAAGGCAAGGGATACCTCGAAGTGCAAAGAGGGGAAAGCACCGGTGCCATCCGGGCTACGGACGACGGACTGGCCCTGCTCAGCAAATTCCTCCAGGAATTCAACAACATCCTCGATGAAACCTTCTCCTCTCAAGAGGGTAATGCGATTGTCATCTCTATCTGTCAGGTTGACTCCGTTGAAACTGCCATTGGCCACCACTACGGCCGCGTTGCCAAAATTGGCCGCACTTGCCGCGCGCAAATCGACTTCATTGCCACCGCCAAAGATAACAATTGACCCCTGCGGTTGTATAATGGTGCTGGAGCGGAATTCATGCACAAGCAGCTCAGGATCCGGTTCATTAGTGCGAACTGAACGCACTTGCCAACCCCTCAGGTTGACAGGAAAATTACTGATATTGAGCAATTCGATGAACAGGTCTTCAACCGGTTCTTCATCGATGCCATTGAGGTTGAAATCAGTTCCGGTGCCGAGGACTGAACTCAGCGCCTCATTGATCACCACATCCACCAGGTCCGGTTCCACCTCCGTTACCACGACGTAGGTCAGGGCGGGGAATTTGAGATCGCCGGTCACACGAACCGTCAGCTCGCGGTCACCATCAAGCTCCAGGTCGTTCACCGGGGTGGCGGTAAATGAGGCGGAGGTCGCCCCTTCCGCAATCGTGACCGTGGCCGGAACAATAAGCTCATCCGCATTGGGGCCTTCCGTCGTTACGGAGACGACTACACCTCCGGCGCCGGCAGCCGTTTCCAGACTGATCGTGCCGGATAGAGAGCCGGCATTTTCAGCCACGCTATCCGATGCGAAGGAAATGGATAGGGTATTGTCGATCGCGAAGAACGGGCTGCCATCTGGTTTAGTTCCAGGGGACCAGAAGTTTGTCGGCCCGATATTCGGAACGGTGGCTGACGGTTCCGGCAAGTTGGAAAGTGTCCCATGATCAGCAAAATCGCCAGTACCATCCGGGTCTCTGTTGGCCGACCGCTTGGTTGCTCCAAGCTCGGCTGGAATGGTAAATTCATCCACGATGCCGCCTGCGGCATTGGTACCGCCTGCGCGAACGGAAGCATTTTCACCATCGGGTTCGATGCTGAAATTACCTTGGGATGAAATCATGAAGAGAGAGCCGCCGAAAATCCCGCGGGGGGTGCCGCCACCGAAGACAACGGCTACCTGACCGGCCTTGAGAATGGTGTCGGCTGGAAAGATGTGGCGTGGTCCGCGCTCATCCCATAGCTCCCAGAAGGAGATATCGACGTCAAAGGTCTCATTATTCATGATCTCTATGAATTCGTCCTGGTCGTCGCTTCTGAAACCGTCTCCATTGGAATCACCCTGCAAGTTGGTCGATAGGTCGTCATTGAATGGGTCGGTATATAACTCATTGAGGACAACATTCGGTTTGGGGTCCACGTTGTTTACCGTAAAAATAATCTCCTCGGCGGCCCAGCCGGGAGCGCTCACTTGTACTCTGACCGGCTCATTGCCATCGAAACGATTGTCAGCTAGAATGTCGAAAGTTATCGAGCCCACCGTTTCTCCCTCTGCCACTGTTAGGGTGGAGGGAATATCGGATTCACTATTATTATCATCATCACTGTTAGTGACATTGAGGGTCACTCCCCCGGCTCCGGCCGCGGATTCCAGCGTAGCGGTCAAAGTTGCCGATCCGACACCTTCATCAAATGTAAGCGCATTCATGGAAAGGCTGAGAAAGGAGACGTCATCATCGCCGATGATACGAATATTGTCGTGACCGTATTCCTCGGATCCTCCATTGGCATTGATAAAAACACGGAATCGCAGTTCATCGCCGGAACCCAGGATAGGGAAACTAAATTCCCGGAAAGTCCGCGTCAAACGAGGGTCGGTGGGCAATGGCACGGTGCCCGCGCTGACATCGAAGTTGCCTCCCGTAAAAATGTAGCTTGGGGAATTGGTGTGCAAACCGCGAAAGCCGCCGGCTGTCACCCATTCGCCATCATCGATCTTGTATTGGAATGCAATCGGGTTGTCGAACTCCTGTCCGTTGTTTCCCTGAGCCGCCGCAAGGGTGATCCTCAAATTGCCGATTCCGGTAATGGGGATGGCGTCATTCCAGGTAATGCGCCCTTCATGGTCTTCCAGGTCATTGACTTCCACGCCATCTCCGTCGATGTCGCGAGCACCCCAATAAAATTCACCGGTAATGGCGCCGCCTCTGACGGTCGTTCCGGCAGAACCCTGCCGGCGACGGGCGAAATAATCGTTCGAGTCGTCATCACTTGGGTTCTCAACGGTATAGCGAGTCCCGCTGCCATCGTTTTCATAACCCTCCTGAAAGACGGTTACTGGGGCCGCGAAGGCCGATCCTCCGAATACGAATGTCGCAGAGGTTACAATTGCCCAAATAAACCAGGGCTTAGTTCGATGTGTTTTTTTAATATTTTTCATAAGGCTCCCTTACGTAATTTGTTTTTTCTTAATCCTAGGTTGGTTGATATTAGTGTTTATGAGGTATGCGAATCATCGGGTCACTTTGACACCGACAAAGAAAATGGGCTTGGTATACTGGATGGTATGAAGGCGTGAATCATTACCGAAAAATTTACGAAGAGGTTGGTTATTCAGATTAGTGCCTTCAAAAAAGACCGTTATAAAATTGCGAAAACGGTATTCGGCCCGAATATCCAGTTTGAAAAAGCCACCCACAAAGGTATCGAGGCTGTTGGCCGGGAGGCCGAGGCCGGTGCCGCGCTCTGAGCCTTCCGGAGGCAAAGTAAGACTGTCGATATCATCCTGGCCAGCCAGAACTTTATCCAAATAACCGCCCCGCCAAACCATGCTGGCCCGGATAAGAAAATTTTTCTTTTCATAATATACCGACAGGTTGGCCAGAAAATCCGATTGCTTAAAAAGGGGTACTATTTCACCGAGACGTTCTTCCAGGGGCAGCTCGACACTGGAATCAACGAAGGTGGCGTTAAAATCAATCCCCATAGCATCGAGAGGTCTCGGCAAAAAGTCAAACTTTCTAGCCAGGGATAGCTCCAAGCCGAGAATTTCTCCTTGTCCGGCGTTGGCAATGCGGTTTGTTTGCCAAGTAACTTCGTCTCGCCCAGACGCGGTAAATTTTTGTGACAACTCGGTGGCAAGACCCCGTCCAGGCTCGAATGTGCGCGACTCCTCATAGATAGGACCATCGAGTTTTTTGTAAAAGAAATTGATTCCGAATGCACCGAAAGTTTTAAAATATTGATCGAACGAAAGGTCAAAGTTTTTGGAAACGGTTGGCGCTAAATCGAAATTCGCCAAGTCAACGCTGTTGCCAATGAAAGCGCCGTCGATACTGGGGATTTCCCTGGGAACCAAATCGGTGAATTTCGGCCTGGCGATGGTCTTGGTGAAGGAGGCCCGTACAATGGTGTTCTCGGAAAAGTTCTTAATGACGTGAAAGGCGGGTAGCCAATGGTCGTAACTGCGTTCGCTGGTAACCACATTGATAAAACTTTCCGGCCCAAATTCTTCTCTTTCTATAAGGGTCTTCCAAAGGACCGGCAGGGCGAAACTGATGGCAGCCGGTAGATTTTCTGAGCGCAGGTCAATCTGGTTGTTGGTGAAGGTGTTTTCCGTCTTTTCGTGGCGGAGTCCGCTAATAAACCGAAACCCTTTCCAGTCGAGCGTTTGCATGAAGTAAAAGGCGGTCACATCTTCGGTAGCCTCGAAATCCTTCAGTATAGCATCGGTAACATTTCGTGTTATGTCGTTACGTACGGTATCAAATTCAAAGTCCACCGGATCGTTGATGAAGGCGCGCGCTTTCTCCGTATCGAATGAAGGCCCAAAATC
>JAJFLT010000053.1 GCA_021772555.1 Opitutales bacterium
CCTCAGGTTGAGGTCTCATCAACCTAATGGTGACAGGGGAGCTCTTTCTTTGTCCTGTCAGGCTTCATGCTTTCGGTTTTCTTTTAATTGCTTATCCCCAGGTAGAGGTCTCTGCCGGCGGCCAGAGATGCCATTTTGCGATCGGCCACGGAGCGTTTCAGCATCCAGAATCCGCAATCGGGATGGATATACCGCACGCGGTCTTTTCCCAGGATTTTTTCGGCTTTTTCCAGGCGACGGGCAATTTCCTCAGCTGTTTCGACATGGTTTATCTTAACATCAACTACCCCAATGCCTAACTTTATTGAGGGATCGATTTCTTTCAGGGCAAAGAGGTCCTCTTCAGGGCGATGGGCCAGCTCCACAACCAAATGATCCGCTCTTAGTCCATTCAAGAAACCGATGAGAGGCTGCCAGCCACCTTTTTGAATGGTTTGGCCACCATAATTGCCAAAACAGAAATGGATGGCCCGCTCTTTGTCGGCGACTTTGTCTAATATCCGGTTGATGGCTTCCTGGGCCAACGGTCCGTGTTCCGGTTGGCCGGGAATATTGGCTTCATCAACCTGCAGGCAAGCGCAGGGCAGATCGACGACTTGCTCGGCTAGGACATCCGCGATGGCCAGTGTCAGTTGCTCGCAATCGCCGTAGTGGCGATCCAGTAAAGTACGTGCCAGCATGTAGGGACTGGTGAGGGTGAATTTAAACGGTCCTCCCGCCACGGAGGCGGCGCGTTGGCAATCCTTCATCAAGTTGAGGGAGCCTTCCTCAATCGCATCATCCACCACTCCTGCTGGTTTGGCGCGAAACTTCATATTTTCACGGGAGGAAAAAGCTTCGCATAACGAGCGGCCGATCTTGAGTGTAATGCCGCCTAACTGGGACGTAAAGTAATCGATCATCCCATTGGTGTCGGGATGACTGACGTCGAATCGATACAATTCGCCATCCGTGGGAAGGTCGATGCGGGCTTGCCGTTGGGTTGAGAAAATCACCCGGGTGGCGTCGATGATGGCTTGTTCGCTGGGCAGCGCCGCCAGCCAATCGGGAATAGGATAGGAGCCAACCGTGGAGGTGAGGATACGAGGAGCGGTTGTGAGGTCTGGCATAATAGGTATGTCTAAGGAGTTTACAGCTAGTTAATAAAAGTGGTAATGCCTTCAAATTAGGACACTACCATGATATACGGTAAATTCTGGGCCTCAAAGCCCAGTTAAATTGCAAAAATCTCTTCAATCAATTTTTCTGTAACTACATTGATAGTCTACGTATAGCGCATTGATTTAAGGTTTCTCTAGAAACAAAAAACCGTTTCCTCGACTTACTTTATCCTTAAACTTGATAAAACTTGCGTTAAAAGCGGCCGCCTCAACCACTCTGCCATTTTCCATCGTGGCAAAGGCGTAGCTGCCGTCGGTCTCGACCCCCCAAAGATCGTTTTTATCATTAGCGGTGATGCGGGTAATCCGCGTGACGATGCCGCTTTGGGTGATTTCCAGGAATTCCCCATTCTCACCTTCCGTGCGGACTGTCGGTGCATCCATTTGCCCGTCCGCTGGCGTCAGGGTAATAAGGGTGAGAAAACGATGGTTCGTTGCTGGTTGGGTGGTGTAGGTGGTTCGGTAAACCGGAACAATTATGTCTTTTTCCTGCGAATTATCCCGGTGAACGGAGTCTTCTGCGATGTGCATGGGAGCATCCGCGGGCGCGAGAAGGGTGACTTCAACTTTCCCCTTTTCGGTTTGGAGTAGTGTGGTTCTTCTTTCATTAGATTGAAACGGAAAAAGCGAGTTCCAACTCTGCACACCAGTTTCGGGTTTCGTCAATCGGGCGGTATCTTCGACCAGAATTGCGTGCGGGCGGATAAAAAGTATCCGGCGTTGGGCCAGTTCCACCCATTCCGTCCAGGCCGTGGCATTATCGGCCTCCATTACGGCGGTGTGGGCAAGGTTTTGCGCAATGTGAAGATCAGATCCCCTTCCGGCGGTTCCATTAATATCCTGATTACGGGAGCCTGGCGTAAAAGTGTTGTAGGCGGCGGTCCGGGCGGTCTCCGCGTATCGACCATCTTTGTAGCCAACATGAAACCTTCGCACCAGCAAGGTCTCTCCCCATGCTTCTACTTCGACACTGTTCTTGCGCGTCCATGAATGCCCGCCTCCGCTCCAAAGTCCGCTTTCAAAATTAATCGCCGCGCGGCTGTCGTCATGATCACGGGCAAAGACCCAACCGCCTTCGGGATAGTGGCTGAATTCGGGAAAAGCACCAACTGCACCTTCTTTTTCATCCGATTGTTCGTACCAGAGCGAATGCAAACCATAATTTGTCATTTCGGGAAAACCACCGGCCACGAGTGAGTCGGGTTGGCCCCAGTGCCTGAACTCGCCCGCCTGCAAAGCGCCCACCAGGAAGAGGGCGGTTTCGGAGGGAATTGTCCCCTCCTTTTCGGCGGCGAACCGCATCCCCGCCAGCATCCTGGGATGCACGATTTCATTCACCGGCACACCAAGGAATCGGCTGGCCGCAACATAGGTCATGAAAGTTGCTTTAGAGGTACCCAGCCCGTATCCGACGCCTTCCAGATAAGTGCCGTCTTGGCGGATGAGCGGATCCAATAATCGATTCATGGATGTGATTTCATAGCGTACATTTTCCGGCGACAAGGGCATGCCCAGTCCCGCTTTGGACAATGCCAATTTGCCTAATAAAAGTCCCCGGTGAAAACGCACCCCCTGGTTGGCAAAGGCTTCGCGGTGGACCTCGAGATTAGGCAGCCCTTTTTCCCTGATAGCCTGCGCGATGAGCGCCCTGCCCTCGGGCGTCAACCAGTTCCAGCATAGATCGAGCAAGAGAGCGGCCTGAATCGTGGCGACATTTTCGGAGAAAGCCGAGTGATCCCAAAAAGGACCCGTAAAATGGTTTTCAAAACCATCTTCCCAACGTTCGGTCAGGGCGAGGCGGATGGCCTGTTTGGCGGCGAAACGCATCTGTGCTTCGTCCTCCGCCACAAGGCCGATGAGAGCGGCCTTCAAGGCCAGATTGAATTCCACCGGGCTCTTTTGGTGGACGCGACCGCCGAGAACCTGAGAATAAAGGGTATATTTCCTGACCGGGTAATCGGTGTCACCGGCGAGCACTTCCGTCGCCGCCTGGCGGTCTTTTTTCCAATGGTCCGCCCACGCGGGTTGTTGCGTCAATTTCCGCAGACGGACGAAGTCGGCGTCATCGTGAAGAATGTTCAAACCGGGTGAAAAGTCGTTCACCGCAGACGGTTCCAGGAAGCGATCGAAATCCGGCTTTGGCCCGACCCATGGGATGCCCTCCCTGCTGAGGAGGAGCCAGCGTAGAATCATTTCCTTTTTTCCGGGGTCCTCCGTTGTGTATTCAATGATAACTTTTTCCAGGCGTTCTCCTTCGAGGGCGCCGACGACTTCCTGAGTGTCATTGGAACCCGGTTGGTCCTGGACGATATTCCTGCGCTCCCCATCGATGACGATCGAAATCGACGCCGATACACCGGGAGGATATTTGGTTTTCAAGATGAGAGACTCGAAACCCTTCACGAAAAGATCGTAATCTCTTTCGATAGAAACCCGGCCCGGAGTATTGGTGGCGCCCCAGTTCAGTTGGAACCGATTCCAACCCTTTTGGCGAACGAGCGCATTTTCGGCATCTGCCGACCACTTCCATCGCGTGGTGTAACCCAGCTTAAAATTCCAGAACGATTCAATGACCGCGTCTGTGTTGGTAACCATGATCGGTGATTCAGGCCAGGTCGATCGATCTATGTCTGGGTCTTCCCCCATGCCCCAAGGCGCGCTGCATTGAACCAAGAAGGCGAAGATTATGTAAGAAATCCGTGTGGATCTGACGAATCCCACGAGCAAAGTTTTTCGGACTGCGTTCATCGTAGCGGTTCTATTGTATTTGGACAGTATAGAAATTTATAGTATTGAGTTTTTATAATGGGCTGTGTTGAATCGATACAATGTCAATCTTAAAGTGGTACGCTTTAGTACACATATTTCAAAAGATATGTGGTTTACACAAAATCGTAGAAATAAATTAAAATGCTGCAAACGAACGCTGGATATCATCGGTTCGATTCGCCTATCAGGGTGAACTCCAACATGAATTCGATGGGCTGGAAACGAGGATGGGTACGGTTCTTAAGTGCAATTCTAATTCTCATTCTGACTGATTCGACGACAGGTTGGATTATGGGTCAGGATGTTGTCACCACCTCAACGTCCGGAGGGAACGATTTTGGCTCGATGTTTCGCCATTATTTGATCAGACAGTCGGGCTCTCTCCTTGACCGAAATGCGCGAGAAAGGCAGAACGCGGTGGAAGCTAAAGATGCGCCCGCATACGCAGCGCGGGTGAGGCGAGCGCTACGCGAATCTCTCGGCCCCTTACCATTCGGAGCCAACGGCCAGAGGCTCGACCCCAGCTTCCGTGGGGGCCGCGAATTGGACGGCATCAGCATTGAAAATTACGTCATTCACTCGGCTGACGGGTGGGAGGCAAACCCAACCATTTATCTTCCAGACCCGAAAGTCCATCCACCGCCGTGGACGCCCATCATCATGGCGGTGGGACATTCAGGAAAGCACTTTCGCAGGTATCAGTTGGCAGGCCAGGTTTTCGCGCGTTGCGGTTATATTGCCGCAATCGCGGACCCCCCCGGAGCATCGGGTGAAAAGGAGGAGGGAAACGATCATTTCAGGGATGGCATCAAGTTTTACCTTACTGGTTCCGAAGCTCAACGCTTCTTTGTTCTCGATCCGCTCAGGGTGCTTGATTACCTCGAGACCCGCAGCGATGTGACGCTTTCCAGGGGAGCCGGCATGACGGGATTGTCGGGAGGCGGATACACTACACTGCACTGTTCGATCATCGACGATCGAATTCGCGTGTCCGGTCCCGCCTGCTTTAATGTGCCCTACTATGAGCATCCCATTCTTACGGCCTACGGAGTCGGGGCGGAGTATATTTTGCGCGGCCAGTTCCGGGAGCCTCTGGATACAACAGATCTCCTTCTCGGTATCTATCCCAAACCTTTGCTGATGATGGCCGGCGAGCAGGATACCCTCTTCAAGCTCGAAATGATGCGGCCGATGGCCAAAGAAATTCTCCAGGCCTACGCCACAATGGAGAGAGCCGAAAAGGCTGAATTTTTTGTGGATCAAGGTGGACACGATTACACGCTAGTGATGGCACAGGCCTTTGTACGCTGGATGGATCGTTGGCTGGATGCCTTCCCGACGGAACGGTCCTTACCCGCTATGGAGGAAGACGCCATTATCGAACTTCCACCTGCGGATCTCGCCGCTTGGCCGCGCCAGGATATCCACCTCCAGTCCATCGCGCGGAAGGAAGCCCTCGCGCTAAAGAAAAGTCGAATGGGGACAGTTGATCTGAATAGAATCGCCGCGTTTCTATTTCCCGGGGGCATACCCGACTGGTCTGCGCATCCGAATTACGCCGAAACCGAAAAGCCTGTCCAGTTGGTCAATACGTACGTTGAGGAAGTGCTCCTGAAAGTCGATGACGGGATTCGCATTCCCGGAACGTTGATCCGTCCGGTCGTTTCAAACGAACCGGTGGCCGCTTTGCTTTTTATCGATGATGAAGGCCGGTGGGAACGCCTGCGCAAAAATGGTGTCCTGGCTAAAATCGCCAATCCGTTTCAGGGTGAAAACGACCGCAATACGGCGGTTTTCTCCATAGACGCGCGTGGTTGGGGCGATACTCGCATGGCTTTTGCTCCGAATGAGATTCTTTCGTGGTGCACGCCGGAACGATGGGCTGCGTTTACGGCCATCGGCCTTGATGATCCGGTCCTCATCATGCGCCTGCGGGATTGTCTCGCGGCGCTCTCTTACCTCAAGAGCCGACCTCAAATCGCGTCCGACCGGATCATCGTCGGTGGATCGGGGGAAGGGGCTATTCTAGCAGCCCATCTTTGCGCGCTCGATAATAGCCTCAAGGGCTTGATGATGAACGACTTTCCCACGAGTTTTGAAATGCTCGCAACCACCTCCGAGCGCTCCCTCTGGAGCGAAACAACGATTCTTCCGAAAGTCCTCCAGCACTACGATCTGCCGGAGTTGATCTCTGCGCTGGATATACCCGTTCTCTTGCTAAATCCACTGGATGCTGTCCGTGCGCCCCTTTCGAAGCGCGATATCAATCGTGTCTATGAGAAGGTCATCGAACGGTCGGACATTGAGATCGACCAACTCACCGGCAAGGATATTGCGCGACGGCAGGTGTCCTGGATTGAGCGAACCTTCGATAATGAAATGGGAGCGTACTGAACAATGGGGCCCCATTGTTTGGTGGCCGGTTTGCCCGAATAGAATAAGGGAATTTTTGTTTTGAGGAATCTTTGTTGATTTTTAAATTGTGCAGCAAATAAAGGCAATTATCATTGGTACAGTATTGTTACTGTATTGATACTATTTTAACTGTTCAAGCTCACTCCATAGAATACCTTGTAAATCAGAAAATATAACTTTCACAGGCCGAATGATATGGATACGCGAAAAACAATAGCCCCAAACCGGAAGTTGAAAAATTTGATGGAGTGTCGTTTACGGCGGCCAATTTGCCTCGTCTTGTTGGGCACCGTATTTGTTGCCTCCTTTCTCTACCCTCAGTCGGATTTTGCGGCGCGGAATTCAACCAAAGAGGATGGTCTGTATGCCAATTTCCTGAACCCTCCGGAAAAGTATAAACCCTATTTGTTGTGGTGGTGGGTGTCCGATATCGAGCTTGAGGAAGCAAAACGCCAGATCGATGTCTACCGGGACAAAGGTGCGGGAGGCGTGTTGATTTATCCGGGCCATACCATGCGACCACATATGTTTTCGGAAGAATGGTGGGTGTTGTTCGGAGAGATACTCAGATATGCCGAGGAGGTCGATTTCAAGATCGGCCTGGTTCCTGATTTCTTCCATCCCCAGGGTGACGCCAGGGACTACCGGTTGGATCCGCCGACCCAGAGCCGGGTATTACTCGGGCATCCCGAATATCGATTGAGAAAGCTGACCTTTGAGGAGCGAACGTATGTGGGACCCGGCAAGGCTCGCTTTCTCGGCCTTCCCGATGTGGAATTCGCGGTTGCCGCCAAGGTAAGCGATTCGGGTGAACTCGTGCTTGACACCCTGTCGGATGTTACCTCGCGGGTAAAAGACGGTTCCTTCGAGCTTGAATTGGGCGAAGGCCAATGGTTGCTGACGTTCTATCATTCAGTGCTCTATACGGGCCCAATCAATATGACGGTTGATCCATTGAACCGGAATGCGACTGACCACTACATTGACATCGCGCTGGAGGAGATCAAACGGCGGTATGCCCGCTATTTGGGAGGGACCTTGAATTTTATCCTGCTCGATTCAGAAGGCTCGTTTGGCGGTCCCCTTGTGTCCACCCCGGAGTTCTATGATACTTTTGAGAAATTGAACAGGTATGACATACGGCTGTTCATGCCCTTGATGGTCCATTCCGGCGGTCCCATTACACCAAAGATCCGGAATGATTACTTTCAGACGGTCACCCATCTCTTTGTCGAGAATTACTGGAAACCAATCGCGCAGTGGTGCAAACGAAACGGAATCCATGTGATTCAGCAATCGTGGGGCGATGATCTCGTCATGGAAGCACGATACGCGGGTGACTTCATGGCCACACAGCGCCTCATGACCTTCCCGTTTGTCGAGGGCCTCTTCGACTGGCATCGGGATCCCCGGCAGATCAAGGAAGTCGCCGCCATCGCCAACTTCGAGGGGGTCGGGTTGGCGGGGGAAATGCAGCTCCTCCAAGGCGACGAAAGCTATATCAGTCCGCAGAAAATGCGAGCAGGGGCCAACGCGCTGGCCGCCATGGGATTTGTTTATCAGTTTCCTGAAGTGCAATTTGATTATAAGAACATAACGGTGGCTCCGAAGTGGGGCGAGGATCAGCCGCACTTCAAGTTCTTTCCGGCCTATTCCCAACTGATGCAGCGCATCGGCTACATGAATGATGGCAGCACCCACCAGGCTGACATCATGCTCTTCAAGCCGCTGGCTACCGTTGTAACGAGTTCGCAGGCGATTTACGGAGACTCAGCCAACCTGCTGGGGGTTGACAACATGATGGCCGAAGTCACGCGAGGAAACGATGTCATCGAGGGCATCGAAGATAATTACGATGACTTGATGAACCTCCTGATTGACGAGCATCTGGACTACAATATCGTTGATTCGCACTATATGGATCGGATCCAGGTAAAAAACGGCCGGTTCGACTTGAATGGAATTTCCTCATCGGTCCTGATCTTACCATCGGTTACAATTATCGATCGCGTCTCGATGCGCCGGGCGAGGTCTTTGTTTGAGGACGGAGGCGTTGTCATTGCTTATGGTTCTCTGCCCCGGGGGTCGCGCGAAGACGGATGGGACGATCCGGTGATCCTGGAGGATGTTGAGGCTATATTCGGAATCCAGAGCGGAGATGAACGGGAACGCATGAATGTGAGTGGGAGTGGCGGAAAAGGTATTTATATACCATACGGCCTGCCACACGTGATCGACGCCGTAAACCGTGAACGGGAGCCGGATTTTGACGTCGTAGAGGGTTCCTCGAATGAGTTACTCTACCACCATCGGGCCAAGAATGGGCGGCATTTTTACTGGATTACCAACTTCACCGAACATGAGCGGAGTTTTGTGGTGTCTCTGGACATCGAAGGTGAGACGGAGATCTGGAAGGCGCACAGCGGAGAGAAAAACAGCCCGCACTCCTGGGTTGAAGACGGTCGCACGATTGTGCCCCTGAAAATGAATCCTTGGGACGGGTATTATCTGGTTTTATCGCCCGGTACGGAAAAATCCGATCTTCGGGTCACGGAGACGAATCTCAGCAATCTGCGAGTCGTAGAGGATAGGAGCGTGGTGAAGGTGATCGGCACGGTTGAGGGATCGGCTGAGGGTGTGTACGCAACAGGTGAATACAATGGAGAGTCATTTACGGTTTCCAAAGCCCTCGAGAATGGCATTGGCAATCAGGAAATTGGCCCGGATGGCTGGAGATTCGAGGCCAACGCCACCCAGGTGCCGGTTCGATACGCCCGCGAAATTGTGGTTCCGAACGGCGATGGTGTTCCGGCCGGTTTTAAACGGCGCAATTTCAATGATCGCTCGTGGCCGCTGAATAACCTCGGAAGCCATTTGCACACCATCGATCAGTGGTGGATGATCGGCCCGTGGCCGAATCCGGGTGGATCGGGATTCAATACGGCTTATCCTCCCGAGGCAAAGATTGATTTTTCAAAAGTGTATCTTCCCTCCGACGAACCAATTGGCTGGGTGAAGCACCATGCGCGCAATCCCTGGACCCGGCTGGGGAAGGTTTTGGATTACTATCGGAAACCGGGTGTGGGGTACGCCTTTACCTATGTGCATTCACCCGAATCCCTTGACGTCGAGGCCCGCTATCACGTGAGTAGTGGAAGCGTATGGGTGAACGGGGAGAGAATTTATCACCTGCATTCTCCGTACGGCGCACCGCGCTGGATGAGAAAAGGGACGGCACATCGGACCCCGGTCCGTCTGGAGAAGGGGTGGAACGAGATTCTGGTGAAGGTCGTTTCGACCCCACCCTTCCTGAAGACGGACTTCAATTTCCGGTTGGCCCGGGCTGACGGAACGGCTCTGGACGATATCTTTGTCTCTTTTGAAAAAGACGACGTAGATGTTCTCGCTCGCGAGCGAGATGAACTCATCGAAAGGGGAAGGGTGCGTTATCTGGCTCCCTCGGCGTTGAAGACGGATAAATTGGGAAGTTTTGAACCGGTTCGCGGAAAGGAGCGATGGTACCGCTTCGAAGTTCCGCCCGGAACCATAGCTTATACGGTGCCCGAACAACCGGAGCCTATTGACGTTTTTGTGAATGGCGAGGCGGTTTCGCCGGATGCCCAAGGTCGCATCTCCCTGACTCATCTCGATTGGGAATTTCCCAACGTGATCGCCGTGCGTATGCCGGCTTCTAAGAGGCTCGCCGATGTTCAGTACTTCGTCGGGGGAGAGACGGACTATCAACTTGGAGCGTGGACCTGGACCGGGCTCACCTATTTCTCCGGAGAGGGAATTTATCGCAAGGAGTTCGAACTCGATCCTGATCTGTACGGTTTGCCGGTCACCCTGGATCTTGGACAAGTGGGGGTTGCCGCGGAGGTTTGGTTGAATGATCGAAGGGTGGGAGATCGCGTTTGGCTGCCTTTTACCTTTGACGTTACAGAATTCCTTTTACCCGGGGAAAACCACCTCGTCATCGCAGTCTCCAATACGGATGTTCCCAAACGGGCGGAGGTGAGCGTGGAAAGAATGAAAGAGCTCAAGGAAGCATTCGGGGGTTGGAGGGAACAGCCATTTATGGATGTGCTCGATCTAAATGGATTGATCGGACCGGTACGCCTGAAAACTCATCGAGAGGTGGAACTCAAAGTTTCTGCTAAAGTGAGGTGAATCGAAAAGGCGATCGATTCGACTGAAAAGGCGATTATGTTTTTCTTAGCAACATAGTATATAATTAGCCCGAAAAAGCGGGCGCTTCACGACTGGTTTGCCAATACCGATGTTGTGAGGAGAAATGAATAATAGAAGGGCTATTATTAATGTGGGAACTTGACATCTATAACGTTTATTTTTACACACAAAATTAACCAAACATTTAACTAACTTTAACGGTCAAGTGCCTCCGTTCCATAAGCTTTCTCAACAGCACATACTGATTCTCCCTCTTACCGAAAAATGATAACCACCACACCGAAAGAACAATTTGAAGAACAAGGTTATCTCACGGGAATTCCAGTCCTAACGACTAATGAGACCAGCGAATTCCGCAATGCTTTCGACGAACTCGAAGCACGCGTGGGGCGCGGAGAAGCCCAGGTGGCACTGACGGGTAAAGAGCGAGAGATCGAGTTCGTCTGGCGTCTGGCGACGCACCCGAAAGTCCTCGACGGTATCGAATCCGTCATTGGAGCAGACATTGTCCTGTTATCGACGCATTTTTTCTGTAAATATCCGACCCCAAAGACCGAAGGCGCTCCATTTGTGGCGTGGCATCAGGACGTGACTTATTGGGGACTCGAGCCACCAAACGTCGTTTCGGCCTGGCTGGCAATCGATGATTCGAAGATCGATAACGGCTGCCTGCGCGTCATCGACGGATCCCACAAGCTCGGTATCCTTGAGCACGACAAGGCAGATGGGGGCGGCAACCTGCTGTCGATCAATCAAGCGATTCCGGCCGACCTGTTTGACATGGAAAAGGCCGTGGACGTCGAGCTTGAGGCAGGGATGATGTCGATCCACGAAGGGATGACGATCCATGGATCGAACCCGAATAACTCCGATCGTCGCCGCTGCGGCATCGCCATCGTATACATGACACCGGAGGTGCGCATCGTGTTTGATCCGAAATTCAACACCGAATGGACGCCGACTGTTGTTCGTGGTGAGGATCGTTTCAACCACAATGCATATATCCCGGCGGCGTTCCCACCGGAGTAGACCATGCATATCGCAAGCCGGTTGAACATTGTGGACAAGCCGTGGATGTGTATTAGGTGATATGGTTTTGGACGACGGAAAAATCGAAAGCAACGGTTATAAAGAGGCTCTCGTTCTTATCCGCCGTGCCCGGGAGTTGGGCGTTCGCTATTTCGACACGGCGCCGATCCCTACTCGAGTCGTTAGCATACTATTTTGTTCATCATTTCCGTGAATTAATGAGAAATGGTATTTCAGTATCAATGTCTATTTTTCTCTGTCTCTCTCAGACTCAAAATAGAAATATTGATTATCAACGATTTGTAAAACAATCTAACATACTGTTGCATATCAATATTCTGTATTGAATTGTAATGTTTGGCTGGATAGGCAATGTGTGAATTAAGCAGGGCCAAAAACTTTGAGTATAATCTATAATGCCTTTTGACAATACGACATTAGCCTCCGGTGGAGAGACAAAGGCCGAGGATCGCGACGTGGTTCTGCAAATCAAGGACCTTAAGACCTATTTTTATACGGAAGAAGGCGAGATTCCGGCAGTTAATGGTGTGAACCTGCAACTGGACAGAGGGAAGACTCTGGCTATTGTGGGCGAGAGCGGTTGCGGCAAGAGCGTGACGGCTTTTTCGGTTCTTCGGCTTATTCAGCGCCCGGGCAAGATCGTGGGTGGAAAGATAAGTTTTTTTCCCAGGGAAGGTGAAGAGATCGATATTGCGGCTCTGAACGAAAAAGATGAACGGCTTTATCAGGTGCGCGGCGGCAGAATCAGCATGATTTTCCAGGAGCCGATGACCGCTTTGAGCCCGGTTCACACCATTGGCAACCAGATTTGTGAGGCCATTTTACTGCACCAGGAAGTCGATGAGGGTGAGGCTCTACGGCTGGCCGGCGAGATGCTGGAGAAGGTCGGCATCCCCAACCCCGGGGAGCGTATTAACCAGTATCCGCACGAGATGAGCGGGGGCATGCGCCAGCGCGCCATGATTGCCATGGCCCTGGTCTGCCGCCCAGAGGTGCTTATTGCGGACGAGCCAACGACAGCCCTGGATGTGACTATTCAGGCTCAGATCTTAAAATTGGTGCAGGACTTGCAGAAGGAGATCGGCACCTCGGTGGTCTATATTACCCATGATCTTGGCGTGGTGGCACAGGTGGCCGACGATGTGGCAGTCATGTATCTGGGACGCATTGTAGAACGGGCCTCGGTGCGGGAAGCGCTGAAATCTCCGCAGCACCCCTATACCATTGCCTTGCTCAAATCATTACCCCGCCTTGACAGCCGCGATGAACGATTGTCGGCCATTACCGGAAGCGTTCCCTCGTTAGCGGAAATACCGCCTGGGTGCCCCTTTCATCCCCGCTGTCCTCATGCCCAACCGGGTCTTTGCGATGTTGGAAATCCACCCAAACTGGAGGCACAAAGTGGCGGTCGTTTAGTGGCTTGTTTACGCGCCGAAGAGATCGCCCTGGCGAATTCATGAACCAATCGAAGAAGACATTGTGACAGCATTGGCAACCAGTTCACCCAGCGAAACAGGGCTTGAAATTTCCACTGAGGATACCCTTTTGAGGGTCCGTAATCTCTGCAAACATTTCCCCGTTTTCAGCAGAGGATTCATTAAGAAGCAGATCGCTACGATCCGGGCGGTGGACCAGGTTTCTTTTGATTTAAAACGCGGAGAAACACTTGGCCTGGTGGGCGAGAGCGGCTCCGGCAAGACCACCTGTGCGCGAACCATCCTGCGGGCCTTGCAACCGACGGAAGGTGAAGTGCTGTTCCGGGCCAACGGTAAGACCATCGACCTGTCGAAAACCCCGGAGCGCGACTTGAAACCCTTGCGGACGAAGATGCAAATGATCTTTCAGGACCCCTTTTCATCCTTAAATCCCCGCATGACGGTGGGCGAAATCGTGGGCGAGCCACTCACTATACATCGCCTGGCCAAGGGCTCGGAATGGGAGGAGCGCATTGTGGAAATGTTGCGCAGGGTGGGCTTGAAACCCGAGCACCGTCAGAGATATCCACACGCCTTCAGCGGCGGCCAGCGGCAGCGTATCGGGATTGCCCGCGCACTCATCATGCGGCCATCACTGGTGATCGCAGATGAAGCCGTTTCGGCGCTCGACGTATCCGTGCAAGCCCAGGTCATCAACCTGCTCAAAGATCTGCAAAACGAGCTCAATTTAACCTATATTTTCGTGGCCCACGACCTCAGTGTGGTCCGTCATGTATGTGATCGGGTGGCTGTCATGTATGCGGGAAAAATTGTCGAAATAGCGCCCACACTAGAGCTTTTTGACGAACCCAAACACCCCTATACAAAAGCGCTCATATCGGCCATACCAAGCCCCGATCCGGACATCAAACTGGATTTTTCAATCGGTGGCGAAGTGGCCGATCCGGGAAACCTTCCGGGCGGATGCAGCTTTCACCCCCGCTGCCCCGAATGCTTTGCCCCCTGCAAAACAGAAGTGCCGGAATTGATACGGTTAGAGAAGAATCGCCAAACCGCCTGCCACCTCTACACTCCCTAAACGCCCCAGGTATTCGAAAAAAATCCCAGAATACGCCCCAGCCGGTTATGCTTTCATTCACCAGTTCTTACCAGCGAATATACGATTTTTGCAATTGAGTGTTTTTATAGAAATACGCGCGCCTGAACAGATTTTACTATACTGCCGAATTAATTTCCAATTATTCAGAGGATGGATTGCGTAATCACATCGAAAGTAGAACCTATCTCAAATTCGAAGATAAAGATGCAGAGAGCAATTATGTGCGACTTTGAGATAGCTTCTAGTAATTTTCAACGGTTATGAATGTTCACAAGGGAAATCTCAGTTATTATAAGCCAATGAAGTCCAATTTGAAGGTTTTTGGATCAACTATCCTACTCGGGTTAGCTTTTGTTACCGCACTACAAGGTGATATTCACCTTCCGGCGGTATTTTCCGATCACATGGTATTGCAAAGAGATAAGCCTATTCGCATTTGGGGATGGGCGAATTCCGGTGAATCGATCAATGTGCGTATTGGCAAAAACCATACTCAAACAAGCGCTAATGAGAAAGGTCGCTGG
>JAJFLT010000054.1 GCA_021772555.1 Opitutales bacterium
GCTACAAACATCATTCATCTGCGAATTTGAGATAGGTTCTTCTAATCTGGCGCAATGAATTTAACCGTTAATGAACGGCATACGCTCTTGCTGACCGGAGTGGCTCATTTTGGTTGCCACCTGGCCATGCTAATCTTTCCCACGGTTGCGGTCGCCTTGGCCCGGGAGGAGGGATTGCCTCTGGAAACCGTTCTCGGCTGGAGTTTTGCCGGTTATTTTATTTTCGGCCTGGGCGCCTTACCCGTCGGTTTGATAACGGACCGGCTGCGCGCCCGTTGGGTCGTCAGGGTTGGTGTTTTGGGCATTGGTCCCGCCATGATGTTGGTTGCACTGGCTACTCCGGGAGCCGCTTTAGCTTTAGCCCTGGGTGGGGTGGGGGCTTTTGCCAGCGTCTACCATCCCGCCGGTATGAGCCTGATTTCAAGAACCATCCACCATCGCGGCAAAGCCCTCGGGATCAATGGCATTTGCGGCAATATCGGCATCGCCGCAGCTCCTGTTTTGACGGAATGGTTGTCGCTCAACTGGGGCTGGCGTGGCGCTTACACCGCTGTGGGCGGATTGCTGCTAGTGATGGGGTTGTTGGTCTCTTTTCGCCGTATCGAAGAACCCAAACCGGGAGAAGCGAAGAGGGACGAACACCACCACGCACCCTTCGAGCGACTCAAATTGTTCCTCATTCTCATGGTGGCCATGACCCTGGCCGGACTCAGCTACAGAGCCAGTACCGTTGCCCAACCAGCCTTTTTCGCCGAACGGGTCGATTTTATCGGCTACGGCGCAGCAACCTCCATTGTCTATATAATGGCCACCTTCGGGCAATATCTTTCCGGCTATTTGGCCGACCGCTACGATTTACGCGTTTTGTACATGCTGGCTCATGGTTTGGGGATTCCCTTTGTCCTGGCCATGGTGGCCTTATCGGGGGCGCCCTTGTTGGCCTGCGCTGCGGTATTTGTGTTTTTCAATGTCGGCATGCAACCCATTGAAAACAGTCTGGTGGCCCGCTTCACCCCTGACCGCTGGCGCAGCACCGGTTACGGATTGAAATTCACGGTCACTTTTTCCATCGGCGCCTTCTCCGTCTGGGGCGTCAAAGCCATCATTGCCAACTCATCCATTGCCATGGTCTTCCCGGCCATCAGCGGAGTGGTATTTCTGATTTTCCTGACCGCCTGCGTCCTTTTCTGGCAGACCAAAGGCCGTCCTGTCCTCAATCACCCCGCTTGAATAGATCGGTAGCCGTCTATTCGGCCAATAATCCATTCGGGACGCTGAAGATGCTGCCGTCGTCCAGCC
This sequence comes from Opitutales bacterium, assembly GCA_021772555.1. Classification (GTDB taxonomy): domain Bacteria; phylum Verrucomicrobiota; class Verrucomicrobiia; order Opitutales; family UBA2987; genus JAJFLU01. The sequence continues at coordinate 1,300 of JAJFLT010000054.1, forward strand.
GTTGCAAAAAGCGCCGTTGCGGGGTGTTACCCTCGAAGGTCCATAGCCAGCCCGGGTTGTCGCCGTAGAGGTAAATCCAGCGGGAGGATTCGGCATTAGTGAATATCCACTCTTGCAAACCCATATCCCACAGGAAAACAACGTCTTTGGCACTACTCTCGAAGATAAATTGCCAGCCATGTTCCTGGTGGTAAATCCAGGGAAAAAATTCGGTGTTGTAGCTTCCGAACCAAGGAGAAACATAGATATTTTCACCATCTGGCCATCCATTGAAAATATCCCATCCGTTAAAGTATTTATCAGCCAAGTCGTAGGCTGCGATTCCTATTTTGGATCCCATGATGCGTCCCTGGAAATCGTCGACGGCCACATGAATGCCACCCCAGAGTCGGGAAATGCCGGATTCATCAGCGGCATCGTAATAAGTCGCCCATTGCAGGGTGATTTCTTCGGTCGGTCCGATTTCAAATTCCAAAAAATCATCTTTCGGCATTTCCCAAATTCCCAATCCACCGGGGAAATACTTGCTCCCGGTAAAGTGGGTCAGAACCTCTGCGGCAGCCCGGCTGAAAGTGCTGTGGCCTGAGACATAGCCGGCAAAAGGAGGCGTCACGAAGGTGTCCCGCTGGTATGGAAGCCAATTGACGGCGAGAATCCAATCGACTCCGCTGTACTGGGTTTCGGAGTCTTCGGGCTGGCCCGCCCATGCATAAATGGCAATCTCGCCTTCATGCCCGGCAAGGTGTTCATGCTTTCCTCCCGTAGAGGTCGTCTCCTCCGCAATCACTTCGACCAACCCCGGCTCCAGCGGCAAACCCAGAGGGTCATAGGCCGCTCCCTCAGGATTCGAAGACTGTCCCTTGCCCCCCATGTATCGGATGGAAGAAATCGGTCGTAGATAATCATAATACGCCTTTGCTCCCCAGGCCCCAACAGCGGAATCATGAACCGCGCCGCCCAAGGCCAGATACAGTTTTACATCCCATTCCAGGTCGCCCATCACGGGTCCGTTCCCCCCGACTTTTTTAACCAGAAGTGGATGATCGGATACGTAATTTGCGATTGTAAACATATGACCGGGAGGTGTTTCCGAGTCCGGGCCGTCAGCCCAGAATTCGGCTAGAACCCGCCCATAGTCGCCCCGTTTGACAATATTGGGTTCGTAGGGCAGTCCGGTAACAGGATTGACTCCGTAACCGACATCCTCCTGTGATCCAAGCACATGGTTTCCTCTAACCGATGGTGAAATATCGATCAGGACGCCGTCATCGGGCGTGACCCGGCTGCTGTAGCGGATTACACTGAGTACCTCCTGCTTGAATTGCTCGTCTCCGCTCCCGCCCAACTGGGGCGGCAATCCCGGATCGATATGAGACCAGAGATGGAGATCTGCGGGGTCTTCGCGCTGCAAGGCAAAAGGCTTTACGGATCCCCAATGGGGCCCGAGGAATGTTTGTGTGGCCTGTCCTACGACAATGCCGTTTTGCAGCACCAGGTAATCGAATGCGAGCGGCTGCCAGCGGTTAATATCGACGAGTGTCGCGCCTGGAAGGTCAAATACCAGCGATTCGTTGACGGGCGCATAACCGGTCGTGTCGAGGTAAACTCCGGCCTCGTTGCTGCCGTCAGTCAAACCATATTCGAGCACCGTTTCCGCGATAAGATTACCGAGGGCGGCTGGGCTATCGCCGGTGGTCGAGGTAAAGTTTAGGTCATAACCGAGAGCGGCCATGCGAGCGTCGAATGCAATTTGGGCCGTCTCATGTCCGGGAGGTGAGAGCAAAGCGCTGAACCTGGCCTTGAGAACGCGATAAGCGGCATAGCTGATGGTTTCGGCGCGGGCGGCATCGATATCGCCCTGGACGGTTATTTTATCCGTAAATAGAAAGCCGTTTGCGATGGGATCGTAAGCCGCCCAGGAATCATACATCGCAATGGATACATGAAAAAGGTTGCGCGAATGAACCGTGGGTGCCGGTGTATCGATACGAATCGCATCGAGCAGATCTTCATTCCACTGCCTGGCTACGGTCTGTTCCGCGAAGCCAACCGAACCGGCAAAATAGGCCCAAATCCCGGCAAAAAGAAGAATTCGAATTTTTAATGAAAGATAGGTTTTTCCCATGACTCCAAAAACAATGCTGGCAACCGCGAGTTGCGGGTTCAACATATAATATTACCACCCCACCTGATAGGCAATGCTCACTGCTCGAATTTTTCCAAAAAAATAAGTATTCGCTGGCAGAGCAAATCGATAAATTTTTCGCCGTCGGCACCGACGGCCACCTCGATGTTGGGTTGTAGCCGTTTTTTACTGCCGTAGCGGAAATCGCAAAGAGTCATCCCACGGGTCCACTCTCCCTTCGTTTCAACCACGCAGTGGACCGGTTCAAACTGGAGCAGTTGCGGGGCTAATAACGAAGCCACCGCCAGGGCGTCATGCAGATAACTGCCGTCCACCCCCAATGCCAATCGGCTGGCCCGAAAATGAAACCGCAGCAACCTTCGGAAAAAATCCGCTTGAAGCGAGCGCAGGGATTCGAATTGAACAAGACGGTCCGGCGGGAAAAGAGCCTTTAAGGTGGCGTCCAGCGGAACCAGTTGCAGGGGCAGCCCACTGGAGAAAACTTCCGCTGCCGCTTGCGGGTCTTTGTAGATGTTGGCCTCGGCCGCGGGAGTGACATTACCGCTCATTTTCACCGCGCCACCCATGATGACGAGCCGGGCGATGTTCTTTTTACAATCGGGATATTCCCGCAGAAGGGCGGCCACATTGGTCAGCGGACCCACCGCCACCATCACGAGCTTTCCGGAGTGCTCTCGGACCAGCTGGGCCAACAGTTCGACCGATGGGATTTTCTCAGGCTCGCCCGCCAGGGGCAGGCCCGTTTCGCCCATTCCGTCCGCTCCGTGAATATGAGACGCGGCCGGAGTGTCCTTCTCTTCACCCCAACCAAAACCGACCGGGAAATCGTTCTGACGCCCAAACAATTGCAGCAATCGGTGGGCATTCTCAAAAACTCCCTGCCGCCCGATATTCCCGCCCGTGGTAGAAATCCCCACCAGATCAATCTCCCCCGGCGAAGCCAAAGCCAGCATCAATGCCACCGCATCATCAATCCCCGGATCGGTATCCAGAACCACCGGCACCGGCAGCCTATTTTTGTCGCCACCCTTATTCACCACGCTTCTCCATTTCCTTCAGTAGCGCCTCTAAATTCCCTCGAACGGTTTTCGTGCTGGGATGCTCAGGACCGAGGCTTTTTTCAAAAATCCCCAATGAACGCCGCATGAGGGGCTCGGCCTCATCGAGGCGGTTGGTGGCCTTCAGCAGTTGGGCCAGGTTGTTGAGGTCAATGGCGACATCTGGATGGTCGGGGCCGAAAGAATCCTCGTCGATTTTAAGGGCCTGGCGTATGAACGGCTCGGCCTGATCGAATTTGGCACGATTCAGTAACACTAAACCCAAACCATTGAGGACTGATGTGTTCTCTGGATGGACATTAATCAAACCGCGATATACTGCTTCCGCCTCTTTGTATTTAGCTTCCCGCATCAAAACGCCTGCATAAGAACGCTGTGTTTCCAGACCCCGTTCCAACTCGCGATTGTATAGCTCCTTCGCCTCCCGCTCTGTTTGCTCCAATTCAGCGATGCGCGTCTCAAAAGCCGCTCGCTCCTCCTCGGACAACGGATTTTTCGCCTCCTGAACCGACTCCACCGGCGGATAACAATCTCTGAACTTTTTTTGATCTTCTTCATACTGTTCGCGAAACTCATCAAAAGATTTTCTCAATTCAGTCGTATCTTTCCTGGTCTGTTTTGTATCTTTTCGAACTTGTTTGAGCAGACCTTTAAATTTTTCTTTTGTTGAACCTCCGAAGAGATAAATGAAAACAAAGAATGCAGCTCCAGCCCCCGCCTTAAGCGTAATCTGTCCCTGAGGTGTTTCCATCGCTTCCATCACAATGCTGAGTTTTCCTGTAAAGTAATAACTGGCAAGAGCGGCAAAACTTGCCAGAAAAAGCCGGAGAATGCTGTGCTTGTAATCGGGAATCCTTTTGGGTCCCAACCCGAATACAGAAAGGAGAACGGCAAAAAGTATGCCCAGAAAAATGATGATGATATTTTCTCCTACCATACCTTTCAGTTTTTCAAATGCTATTTAGTAAGAGCTGGAAGCCTAAGTTGGTAAAATGTCTTAGGTCGATAGTTTACTACATAAGCATGCTGAGGCGATAGGATTCTGCGTGGGAATTGTCTTGAGGAGGGGCCGGTTCTTTTATTTATGCTGGATTGTGCAATCGAATATTTCTGAGGAGAAAACACGAGAAGCGATGGCCGCGGAGGCCAAAGAGCCGCTCGGTCTGATGGGTCTGGGTGGTCTCTATCGTAACCGCGAGCTTTTGTGGCAGTTTACCAAGCGTAATGTCAACCTGCGGCACAAGGGCAGTTACTTGGGGGTTTTTTGGTCATTCCTCAATCCGCTCCTCATGCTCGGTTTGTACACCTTTGTCTTCGGGATCATTTTCGAGGGGCGTTTCAAACATGTGGAAGGATCCACCTCGCTTGATTTCGCGCTCGGCATTTTTATTGGGCTGACTATTTTCGGGCTCATTTCGGAAACCCTTTTCATGGCACCCCATTCCATCTTGGGAAACCCGAATTTTATCAAGAAAATCGTTTTCCCGCTGGAAATCCTTCCCGCCGCCTCGGTCCTGGCTTCGGTCTATCATTTTTTGATCAGTCTGCTGCTCTGCCTTATTGGAGTTGTCGTTTGGGGGCCGGGGCTGGGCTGGCATTCCCTCTGGTTCCCGGTGGTCATTTTTCCGCTCATTTTAATCGGCCTCGGCCTGTCCTGGATGATTTCCGCCCTGGGGGTGTTTTTCCGGGACCTCATCCCGTTGACCCAGTTCGTGAGCACGGTTTTGTTCTACATGAGTGGAATCTTTTTTTCCGCCTCCATGGTGCCGGAGGCCATCTGGCCGTTCCTGCGCATCAACCCTCTCATTCACGCCATCGGCCTGGGGCGAGACGTTTTATTGTGGAAGCTGACTCCTGAATTCGGGCCGCTCCTTTATGTTTACCTGACCGGGTTTGTCATGCTGTTTCTGGGCAACCGTATTTTTACCCGACTCAAACCGGGCTTCGCCGACGTTGTTTAGCTGGATGCGGATATAGGTATTCCGGTGTCAGTGTTCAGGTGTCAGGATGGGGGGAGAAGGTGCCAGGAGGCGTCGATTACTGACACCTGTATCCTGAAACCACTTCGTAGGGTTTGAGTTTTAGTTACTCCGCGGCGGACGCGCGCCCGGTGGGGGGCCGGGAGGTGGAGCGGACGGCGGACGACCAGACGGCGGCCCGCTGATACCGGAAGGTAAGCCTCCAGGTGCTGAGACGTTGCCGCCTTGCTGGCCACCGGATGTTGGGGCATTGAACAAACTGTTGTTATCAATACCAGACCCGGTAGAAGGAATCGCCGTTCTGCGGGCCATTGCCCTCCGTTCCGCAATCGAGGCCGGTAGGGGTGGTGGCGTGAAATTGGGAGGCGGTGTGCGCGGCGCGGAAGTGGGCGCAGCGGTGGGCGGTTTTTTGGGCAGATTGGGATTCACCTTGCGCCTCACTGGGACTCTTCGCTTGGGCTGCGCGCTCTTGGCCAGAATAACGGGGATCGACCTGTCCGACCTCTCTCGAAGGGAGATTTCTTGGGGAGTATTCTGATAATTGAAGGACAGCGTGTTGGAACCGGGATCGAAATGCGAAACCTGATAGTCGGCGGTGGAATCGTTCAGGCCCACCCATTCACTTTGGTTGGTCGATTTGTTGAGGATGGAAAACATCCAGTTTTCGCCGATTTGGTAAACCCCTTGAAACTCGAATTGGGGCTTTTTATTGTTATTGGCGGTGTTCTTTTTCGGCCCAGCCTTGTTTTTGGGATTAAAATTGGAGGGCACAAAGGGAGAATTTTCATGCAGGTTGCCAGTGTCCTGGCCGAACGAACTGCCCGCAACCATGAGTAATAGGGGAATCCCAAAAAGTTTGCCTAATTTGACCATAAACGAATCAAAATTCACGAATTATACCTCTTCAACATTAGCCTAAATGTCCGAAAAATCAACGTATTTGTTACCTGTCGCCCCACACAATGCCCTGACCTCGCAAGACGCACAATGTTCCGCTTGTCACTTTTTACCACGCCATAAGCTGAATGGCAGTTGGGTATCCCGTTTTTCCTGCCGCCTCTTTTTCTCGAACCAGAGCGAGTCGAGAGATGGATCAGTCCATGTATTTTCTGGACCGTTGGCTTTCCGCAATGCTTCCAATTCCAACTTAAATTCTTGGCGCAACCGGGATTGCCCGACCACTTCCTTATTTTTTCGTAGTGAAGGCATGGAAGCATCTATGCGGGCCAATGGTTCCGGTAGGCCTACGCCAATGGCTCCGTTTTCAATCAATGCCGGCCACAACTTCCGAATTTCGGTGATCTTTTCCACGCTGGACAAAGCTTTGAGAACTTCGACCGTGCGAGCGAGAACGGTGGGCCCAACCATGTCTTTGATGAGGAAATAGGGTAGGTCGGTATTCCAGGCCGGTATCACTTTGCGACGTTCCTTGCCCGTAAAATACCATGAATAGACGAAGGCAACGTTTTTCAGCCTCATGAGGATTTCGACCGCCTTGGGGAGAAAAGAAGGCTCCAGGGTGGTTCCTGGCTCCAGAAAAAGAAGGTATTCGCTACCGACTTTCATCAATTCGCGGTTCCGGCTTTCCTCATTGTCGTCTTCGATAATCTGGGTCTTCACCGGTTTATAATCGGAATTTAGGATGGAATCGATCGCATTTTGCAAGCGCCGACCATGGGCAGTTTTATCCAGCGCGGCAGTAACCAGGCCGGGTTGCAAATCGGTTGGCATTTCGGAAAAGGTTTCAGGGAGGTTATTTGCCGGAAAATAAACCGTGGGCATGGTGGTTTGGGGTTGAAAGTTTTCAATCACTTTCCGCAAATGCTCGATCCGTCGTTCGGCTATTTTTTGTGGGCCGCAAAAAGCCATAATCTGCTCGTGGGCCGCTTTACCCATGTTCGAGCGTTCTTGTGGGGTAAGTTTCAAGGCGACATGTAATTTTTGAGCCAGGTCCTGTTCCTTATCCCAACTGAAAAGAAAGCCGTGGCGGCCGTTTTCAGCGATCATTTCGGCCTGCCCGCCGTTTTCGGATGCGACCACGACTTTGCCCAAAGACATGGCCTCCATACAGGTGTGCGGAAAATTTTCCCATAAGCTGGGGATGATCACAACGGCGGCCTTTTTTATTTCTTCGAGAACTGCTCCGTGGGGTATTTCACCCGCCAAAACGAGCTTCCCGCAGTCAATCCATTTCTCATAGCGGGATTTCAAATAACCGCCCACTGTTGTTTTTTCCGATACGTAGCCGGTGTCGCCGCCGATGCACTTGAACGTGAAATCCGCGCCTTCCGACCAGAGCCCGTGGCAGACATCGACCAGATTGAGGATACCTTTACGCACCTCCAGGCGACCGGGACAGAGAACCGTGGCATTGATTCCAGGGCGCGGTTCGGTTTTGATTCCCTTTGTGTCCAGAGGATAGGGGATGACCTTCGGTTCAAGGGGCAGATCCAGGTGCTGTTTCAGGTCGTCGGTTAAAAACCGGCTGGGGGACAAAATCGCATCGGCGGCCAGTAAACAGAATTTTTCCATCCGACCAATCCAGTAAAATGGCAATCTGTAACTGTCTTCGCGGTTGATCTCCCTGAGACGAAAATCCGGGGAATGCAAATGTAAGAGAATGGGGACATCGGTTAGAAGCGATCTGCCCAGCAAACGATTCAGCATCAGAAAATAGCCCAGAGCATTGTAATCCTGGACCTCCACCAAGTCCGGTTTGGGCTCGCTACGGGCCAGGGATTCCACGGTTTGAGCCAGCTGGTAACTCAATATTGCGGGGCGGCTCATGTGTTTTTTCAATAGGCTAGCATTGGAATCTATGCCCACAAGCCGCACGCCTGGTTCCACCACACCCAAACTTTCGGTGCGGTCACCGGTGATGACCGTAACCTGGTGGCCGATTTTTCCCAGCAACCTGGCGTAGTTGGAAGCGTAGCGCGCTATGCCTCCGCTGCTTTTACCGGGCCACTCCGAAACCAGTATCCAAATACGCATCTTGGAAAAATTTCCGGTTCGGTTTTCGGCCGTGAACAGCCGAATTTTGATTTATTCGAGTTTTAAAAATATAGGTTCCCGATTTCAGGAACCAGAGCCACTCGGATGACCTGAAGGCATTGTTGCTCCCGCCGGGGGAGGAGGAGGCGTCTTGGGCACATTGCGGGGAAAATCCGGGGGCCTTCTATTGGGCGGGAAGCCGGGAGGCGGTCCACTGGGCGGTGGCGGGATATTAGTCGGCAACCCTTGAGGCGGCTTCTTTTCACCGGTTACTTCCAAAAGATCGATTTCAAAAATGAGCAAATCACCCGCCTTGATTTTTCCTCCGGGACGAGGGCTGTTGCCATACCCGAGGCTGGAAGGCACATAAAGCATGATTTTGCCACCTTCACCGATGAGTTGCAGGCCTTCGGTCCAACCCTTCACTACACGGTTGAGGGCGAATTCGCCTGGCGCGTTGCGACTATAGGAACTGTCAAACTCCGTACCGTCTATCAGATTACCCCGGTAATTTACCTTCACCCAATCGGTTTCCTTTGGTACTTTCTCTCCACCTTCTTCCAGGATTTTGTAGTGTAGGCCGCTGGCCGTCCTTTTTACTTCGGGGTCCTGGCTCAACTCTTCCAGGAAATTTTCTCCCTCCCTAATATTGGGAATAGAGTTTTTTTCCGCGTCCTCCTGCTGCTTTTTAAGAAAGTCGGCCCGTTTGCTTTGCACGATTGTCTTGGCCCGATCCAAGTGTTGTTGCAGGTCGGGCGGCATCTTATCGGTTTTCCACGATTGACGGATTCCCATGATAATGTGTTCAAGTTCGTCCTCACTGTAACCCACTTGGATGCCGACTTGCTGGCCGATCATATAGCCCATGGCTTTCAGTGCCTCTCCGTCCTCACCCAAATCAGCGATCTCAGGCTTCGCCGGGGCTTCCATGTGCGATTCGGCTTTGGGATGAGAATCGTGGTCCGCGGAGGTTTCCTTGACCGGTTCCGGCGATTTGCCGCATCCCAGAAATGTTAATAAAAACACGCCTGTCAGCGTGAAGGTTGTTTGAGAGTGTTTCATTTTCATAATCTTGGAAACAACGAGGAAAAGCTCTTTCCCGCTCAGGTCAAATCATTAGCGCAAGGAAATTTCGACGAATAAAGCGATCTTGTTGCAGGATTGAAGGTTTCAGTGTTCGGGTGCAGGTGCTGGATATAGGTTTTCGAGACCCTTTTGATTTTCAAATCCAGTCTTCAGGTTCCTGGATTCTGTATTCCGCCCAGTAACTCATCTCGTATCCTCCCGACAACTGAAACCTACATCCTGTGTACATTTCAATTTAACGGTTTAGACTGGCTTCACAGCAGTCATTTGCTTAATATTTCTGTTTTTTCCAACAAAATCCCCCTTTTCTGAAATGGCCGATCCGGTAATTCGAGTACAAGAGGTTGATAAAGTTTATGGCATTTGGAGCGATGCCAGGGCGCGGTTGACCGTGCCCCTGGCTCAGAAGATCGATGCGGTTCCCTTTTTGCCAAAATCCATTAAATCGCGCCTCCAGAATCATGCCAGTAGTTCTTTCAAGGAATTTTACGCCTTGCGCGATATCTCCCTGGATGTATTCCCGGGCGACGCCGTGGGCATCATTGGGAAAAACGGATCGGGGAAATCGACTTTATTGCAAATCATCGCCGGAACCCTTCAAGCCACTAGGGGCAAAGTCGAGGCCCACGGAAGGGTGGCGGCTCTATTGGAACTCGGTTCAGGCTTTAACCCCGAATTCACGGGCCGGGAAAACGTTTACCTTAACGCCACAGTTTTGGGGCTCAAGCGGAGGGAGATCGATGCCAAGTTCGAACAGATTGCCGATTTTGCCGATATCGGGGAATTCATGGACCAGCCCACCAAAACCTATAGCAGCGGGATGATGGTGCGGTTGGCTTTCTCGGTGCAAACATTGGTCGATCCCGATATTCTTATCGTCGATGAAGCCCTTTCCGTCGGGGATGTATTTTTTCAGGCCAAATGCATCCGACGCCTTCACCAGTACCTTGAAAACGGGGGAACCTTATTGTTCGTCACCCACGACGTTTCGGCCGTGCAAAGGATTTGCCAACGGGCTATATTGTTGCGCCAGGGAAAAATCGCCGCTACCGGCGAGCCCCGCGAGATTACGGCGCTCTATCATACCCTGGATCAACCGGAAGATACCACTGATGAAACGGTTACAGTCTGCAAAGCGAAAGTGTCCAGAGATGGCCAGGATTTCCAGAGTGTTCCCTTGCTCCGCGATACCGCCAGCGGGGACGGTTCCGCTAAAATCCGGGGCATTTGCCTGCGTGACAAATCCGGCCGTACCACGACCGGTTTCAACAGTGGTGATATCATGGCAGCCCAGGTTATGATCGACATTCTCAAGCCCATGAGGGATTTCGATTTTGGCCTCGGCTTGCGCGATAAAACAGGACAGCTGATGGGTGGTTATCACACCTATTACAATATTTCCGGCAAAAAAATTGACCGCGCCGAGCCCGGTGACCGCTTTCTTCTGACCCTGCGCCTGGAACTCTCGTTGCAGCCTGGCTCGTATTTGATGATTGCCGGGGTGGCCACCAATTTTTCCCGGGATAAATGGACCGATCACGATACCCTTTGGGATTGCTGCAAAATCGATATCACTGGCAAGGCTGAATTTTGGGGGGCCTTTCCCCTGAAATCCACCTACACCCAAATAAAGGTATGATCCCGCCCACAAACCACCATGGCCGAAGAACGTATTGATCCATTCCTGTGCGAAAATTATTGGCGTGTGGATCATTTGAGCCGCTATATTTTTGCCCTCTCACTGTGCCGGGGAAAGACTGTGCTCGATGCCGCCTGCGGCTTTGGCTATGGTGCCGCTCTGTTGGCCAATAACGGCGCAAAAGAAGTAATCGGAGTGGACAATAGCACCGATGCGATTGAAGAGGCGGCAAAACGTTACGGTGAGAAAAATGTTTCATTTGAGGTGGCGGATTTGGAGCAACCACTTCCTCTTGGGGAGAATCGTTTTGATCTCGTCGTCAGTTTTGAAACCCTGGAGCATCTGGAGCAGGCGCATACGGCACTGGATCACCTTGTGCGCGCATTATCGGAAAATGGCATTCTCATTATTTCCGTTCCCGGAGAAAAGGATGCCGAGTCCGAAAATCCATTCCATTTGCAGCATTTTACCAAAGAATCGTTCGTATCGATGTTGCGGGAGCGTTTCGCCCACGTCACTTTGCATCAGCAAATCCTGACTGTCGGTTCCACTATCCACTCGAGTGCCGCTACAAATCCTTTACCTTTTAAAGAATCCACCAAAATGGAGGAGGTTGCCCAAAGCCGGGATTGGATGCTCGATACGGACTCAATACCCGATTCCTACGTCGCTGTTTGCGGAAATCAAGCGGTTCCGGTAATTGAAAATATCGGGTCCAGTTCCCGCCTATTATGGTTGGAAGTTATCGATGATCTAAAACGCTGGAAAGATTATGGGCATAATCAGGAAGCCCGCGCCTCGGATTCCGAACGGGATTTGGAAGTTAAAATCGACGAAATTAATCGCTGGACAGCATGGGCGGCCAACACAGAGCTTATTATCAAGCACCTGGAAGGGCAGAGAAAAGACCTCTGGCAGCGCATCGGTCAATTGACCGCGATCAATAACAGACAACAAGAATCGATCGAGGAATTGCAGAAAAAGCTAAAGCAGGATTAACGGGCCCGCCCTCACGCTTTTTGCTTTTT
>JAJFLT010000055.1 GCA_021772555.1 Opitutales bacterium
GCGGGCGGCCTTTCCCCCTCGTTTAAGGTAAAGGTAGGAGGCATCCCCGCGATTCGATGTTTCCTTCCAAAAACCTATGTATTCGCTCCGGTCGGGTGGAATTTCTCTTTTCGCATCCTCGGCGATGGTTTCCGAAAGATCGACGCCCTCAGGTATTTGCAGGCTGCCGATGCGTTCTTTTTGCAATCTGCGGGCCATTATGCCACCCGAACTTGTGGCCGCCGGCGTGGTGTCGGGCGGAAATGTGTAATATAAATACTGGCCGGAAGTCGCTGCCAGGACATCTTTGTAACCGCTTTCCCAATTCAAGGCGATGCGGTTTCCCTCATATTTCCATTCCCCTTTTTCAATCCTGTTGCTCCCCTCTCCGGAAAAAAAACTGGAGGCCCTGTTTTGCGTTTTAATGTTGATATAGAGGGAATCGCCGTCCGATTGGTGAATCACCCACCAGCCTATCCAGTCTTTATCCTCCATTGCATCCGGCAAATTTTCGTCGTCCTGGCCGAAAAGGATGGCGGCTAGGGTGATGGCGGCGGACAAGCCAATCAAGGAACCGGGGCGCAGGCGCAAAAAGGGTGAAACCATGTGCAATGGGAATAGGTTTATCGGGACGCTAAATCAAGCCTTATGTCGGACTTATTTCAGGCATTGTTCATGACGGTGTTCCGTTATTGAAAATATCTTAAACTTTTGCCGTGCCTTTGATGTCCTCATACTTTTCCCAGATTGGCAAAGCGCAGAACGGAATAACTGATGCGGCGCATTTTCAAGCAATCCCAATCGTTGAGCATGCCATCGGTTCCCCTCAATGGGCCATGCTGAAAGCGAAACTTAAAAATTCCGTTATTCGTTTCCTGGAATAGATTGCCGATGCGATTGGGTGCGGGCACGGTTCGCTCGACCGGGGTTTCCGCATCAACCGGGAGGGGAAAGTTCACATTATGGACGACGAAGTCCTCCGCCGGCGAATCGAGTAATTCCTTCGCCATCCTGGCGGAATGTTCGGCTGCGTATCGTAATGATTTTTCTTTTTCGGAACCCATCCGCCCGCCGTTCTCTTTCAGTTCCTGGTAAAGATCGTTGGGGACCGCCAGGGAGGAGGCCAGGGCGGGAATACCCCAGCAGGCCCCCTCGAGGGCGCCTGCCACCGTGCCCGAGGAAAGGATCATGGGCAGCGTGGTATTCAGCCCGATGTTTATCCCCGAAATAACGATGTCCGGTTTTTGAGGCAACAGGTTGCCCAGCGCCAGGTTTACGCAGTCGGCCGGCGTACCGTCGACCGACCAGGCGGGGCAGGGCAAGTCATCGCAAGGCATCACGGTAACTTGGCCGATCCGGCTCATGGCCTTGCCGGCCCAGCTTTTTTCATCGCTGGGAGCGGCCACACTGAGCTCGAATACCTCTGCTAATGCGCTGGCCAATACCTGCAGGAAACGGCAGGAAATACCGTCGTCATTGGTCAGTAATGCCGTTGGTTTGGCCATACCCTGGTTCGGTGCGGAATCGCCTCACCGCCCCTATTACTTTTGAAAACTGAGCCTGGGTTGGGTATCGATCTTAGTAGCGACCGCCTCTGCCGCCCTCACGGCCTCTACCGCCATCGCGTCCACCGCGACCACCGTCGCGACCTCTACCCCCATCGCGACCACCTCTGCCGCCGTCACGACCGCCTCTGCCACCGCGGTCATCCCGCCGGGGTGGGCGACTTTCTCGGCGTGGTGGTAGTTCAAAGACCGGAATCGGTTCACCTTTTTCAATGGCTTCCCGCTCCGCCATGGCAATGCGGCGGCTCAGGCGCACCCGCCCGCGATCATCCGTTTCAATGCATTTGACCCACATTTCGTCGCCCACTTTGCAGACGTCTTCGACATTTTCGACACGAAAGTCGGCCAACTCGGAGATGTGCACGAGTCCTTCCTTGCCGGGCAGGCATTCCACAAAACAGCCAAATTCCTTGGTTCCGCGTACGATGCCGTTGTAAATTTTTCCGACTTCGATATCGCCGGTTGACAGCTCGACTTCTTCTATCGCGCGGTCCATGGATTCTTTGCCCGTGGCGTAAATCAGCACTTTTCCGCTGTTGTCGTCGTCGATATCGATTTGTGCGCCGCTGATTTCCGTAATGCGGCGGATATTTTTCCCGCCGGGGCCGATGAGTGCCCCGATCTTTTCCGGATCGATCTTTATGGTGTGGATGCGCGGAGCGTGCTCGTTCAGTTCCTTGCGCGGTTCTGCGATTTCCTCGGCCATGGCGTCCAGAATCTTCATGCGAACATCCCGGTTGCGGAAAATGGCTTCCTTGGCGATATCCGCGCGCAATCCATGAATTTTCAAGTCCAGTTGAAAACCGGTGATGCCTTTGCGGGTACCGCAAATTTTAAAATCCATGTCACCGAAATGGTCCTCTGCTCCGATAATGTCGGTCAAAAGAACGTATTTATCGATATCCCCGGATTCGTCGGTGTCGGCTACAAGCCCGACGGAAATCCCGGCCACCATGTCGGTGATGGGCACTCCGGCATCCATCAAAGCCAGGCATCCACCGCAAACCGAGGCCATTGAAGTGGAGCCGTTGGACTCCATGATTTCTGATACCAGCCGCACCGAGTAGGGAAAATCGTCTTCCGTGGGAAGGACCGGTAAAAGGGAGCGTTCGGCCAGTGCGCCGTGCCCGATTTCGCGTCTTCCGGGTCCGATAAAACGGCCGGTTTCACCCACCGAATAGGGTGGAAAGTTATAATGCAGGATAAATGATTTGGAGCGGGCTCCGCCGGTCAATCCATCCATATCCTGGGAGTCTTTGCTCGTTCCCAGTGTTCCGATGACGATGGTCTGCGTCTCCCCTCTCTGAAAAAGGGCGGAGCCGTGCACCCGCGGTATAACACCGGTTTGGCATTCAATCGCCCGCAAGTCTTCACCCGAGCGTTCGTCCACCCGCCGGCCATCATTGAGGATGTTGCTGCGAAAAACTTCTTCCTCGAGCACTTCAAAAGCCATGCGGAGTTGATCCGGGTCGTAATCGTCTTCCCCGATTTCTGCCTGGAGAACTTCGCCCACGCTTTCCTTGACCGCATCAACGGCCGCCTCGCGCTGCAATTTGTCCGACTGGAATACGGCATCCACGAGGCGATCTCCCACCTCCTTGCGAACGCGCTGCAAAAAGTCGGGTTGGCAATTGTAGAGTTCGAACTCTCTTTTCGGTTTGGCGCACATGGCGGCCAATTCCAATTGTGACTTGATGATTTTATCGACCTGCTTCTGGGCGAAATCAAGTGCCTCGATAAAGCGGTCCTCGGGGATTTGCTCGGCGCTCCCCTCGATCATCATCATTTCTTTGGCATTGCCAACGTAGACGAGATCGAGATCGGAGGCAAATTGCTCCTCGTTGGTCGGGTTGACCACAAATTCTCCGTCGATTTGACCGATCCGCACGCAACCCACGGGGCCATTCCATGGGATGTTCGATACCAGCAGGGCGGCGGATGCGCCGTTGACCATCAGGATATCCGAATCGTTGATCATGTCGGTGGAAAGGAGTAGCCCGATGACCTGGACCTCATTCATAAATCCCTTGGGGAAGAGCGGCCTCAATGGGCGGTCACAGAGCCTGCAAGTCAGGATTTCCCGCTCGGAGGGGCGCCCTTCACGCTTGAAGTA
>JAJFLT010000056.1 GCA_021772555.1 Opitutales bacterium
TCCAGTTTCATCCCGAGTCCTACGCCACGGGGTGTGGAATGGAATTTTTGAAGAATTTTTTGCGACTATAACTATAATTTAAAATCATGCAGTGCCCTAAATGCAGCGCCGGTGACACCAGGGTGATCGACTCCAGAGTGGGGAAAAACGGCCGCACCATTCGCCGCCGTCGCCAATGCACCGAATGCCAATTCCGTTTTAACACCATTGAGGAAGTTTTGCGCGAAAATTTGTTGGTGATTAAACGAGATGGGCGGAGGGAAGATTTCGACCGATCCAAAATTCTCAACGGTATCCGGCGCGCCTGCGAAAAGAGACCCATCGAACTAGAGCAGATCAACATGCTGATTTCCGACGTGATGTTGGCGTTGGAGGAGGAGAACGATTACGAGATTCCCTGTAACGTGATCGGTGAACGCGTGATGGAAAAGTTGAAAAATATTGACCAGATCGCCTATGTACGATTTGCCAGTGTGTATAAAGATTTTCGTGATATTTCGGAGATGGCCAAAGAAATTTCCGAACTTGAAAATAATCCATGAAAACCCCTAACGAACTGGCCAAGGCGCATTGCCTGCATTCCCTTTTCGGGAGGTTGACCGGGCGCGATCCCTACCTCACCGGGCAGATCAAAAAGGCCATCGAGCTTTCCCTCACCGGCTCGGCGGACCGGAAGGCGCCCCTCAACACATTTACGGAAGCCGCCCTGGAACTATTTCAAAAACAGCACCCGCTGCCGCCATCGTGGGGATTTGCCCACATGGATCTGAGCCAAAAGCCGTTCGATCCCCTATGGGTGCGCGCGGAATTTATCAAAAGCCTGAAACGCCTGGCCGGTTTCAACGAAAACCTCCTCGTCGTCAGCGGATTGCGGGAATCGCTCTGTCCGCCGGGCAAATATTGGACCCAGCGCATGCAGAAACGTTACGAGGAGTCTCTGGAGTATATCGACGATCTGGGTGCGATGTGGTCCACTCCCAACACCGCCCTGAGCGTCCTTTACCTTTAGCTCAAGCCAGATACGAAAAACCACAGCCGATGCCGGACGAAAAAACCATATTTGAAAAAATCATCGATCGGGAGATACCGGCCCAGATAGAGTTCGAGGATGACCGGTGCATTGCCATCCACGACCTCAATCCACAGGCGCCGCTGCATTTGCTGATTATTCCCAAAAAACTGATTCTGCGGGTGGGCGAGGCCGATGACGAGGATGAAGCCCTCCTTGGCCACCTCCTGCTGGTGGCCCGGGATATCGCCAAAAAAAGGGAACTCGCCCAAGGATTCCGAATCGCCATCAATAACGGTTTCCATGCCGGTGAAAGCGTTCCCCACCTCCATGTCCACCTACTCGCCGGCCGTCACATGACCTGGCCCCCGGGTTGAGGATTTGCGAAGATTATTATCGTTTCTTCTTGCCATTTAATAAACAATTGTTCACATTGTACCAATGAACCCCCAACAACTCCTCCTCGGCCTGACATTCAACGAGCTTGGCATGCCTCTTTCCGTAGAGAGTTTTGATGAGCGTTTAATCGCTCAAAAAGTAACCAGTATTGTGCAAGAAGCGGGAATTCCTTTGGGATATTTTTTTAACTGGTACGTACGTGGCCCGTATTGCTCTTCCGTAGCTGAGGATGTCTATGCGATCACCTCACAGGATGAAGAAGAGGATGAGTTATCCCACTATAGACTCGGCGATAAAACGAAGAGTATGCTTCAAAAGATCAAACCGCTATTTAAAAAATTACCTTGTGATGTTAAGGCCAAAGCTAGAACCCTTGAACTATGGGCTTCGATTCTGTTCTTACAAAGAACCAAGCAGGTAAATGTTACAAAAACTCCCTCGTTGCAAAAAATCTTAAAGGCAAATGGTAAGCACTTTCAAGACGATGAGGTAGAAGAAGCTATTAAGAAATTAAGAGTCAATAGCTTCGGTCTCTAGCAAACGTATTGTCGTTGATAGTATTCATGGCGATATAGAGCTTTCAAAAGTTGAGTGGGAAGTCGTTAACACGGCTACATTTCAGCGTTTACGATCCTTGAAACAGTTAGGCATGGGGCACCTTACCTACCCCAGTGCGACTCACACTCGATTCGCCCACAGTCTTGGAGTTTTCAAGATAATGTGTCGCATCACTGAATATCTTGAGAAGGAAAACTCGAAGTTATTCCATGAAGAACTACGCAACGATTTAAGGTTAGCTGCACTTCTCCACGATATCGGTCACTATCCCTATTCTCATCTTATGGAAAAGGTGGAACGGGTTACACTGACAGAAGATGAGCTAATCCCAAAAAAGGCTTCCAAGGAAACAGGAGTAATCGAAGCTTTTGAAAAATACCCTAATCACGAGCAGCTCGGAGAACACATTATCCTTAATCAAGAGGATATTCTTGTTGCTATAGGGGGCGAGGAGCGAGCGATGCGTGTTGCCAGCATTTTCCAACGAACAGAAGCTGCCGATCAACAGGTTAGCAAACTAATTCATAGCAGTCTCGATATGGATCGACTGGATTATCTGCTGCGTGATTCTCGATCTGCAGGAGTTCCGTATGGCGAGATCGACCTGAATTATCTTCTGAATAATATCCGTATTTCCAAAAAAGGAGAAGTCGGTGTTACCTGGAAAGCGCTTACCGCAGCAGAACATTTTCTCCTCGCCCGTATGTCTATGTATCGCGCCGTTTATTACCATAAAACAACCTTTGGATTTGAGGAAGCTTGCAGACAGCTATTAAGACGTGCGCGTAATGGACAAAAATATGACATTGCGAAAGACGGAAATAAAATCAGGGAAATTTGCGCTACCTCCGAATTGTTAAATTTTACAGATGAATATGTTGATCGAATTATTCGGGACGCAGCAAACGATGATGATCCATCCATTCAGCCCTTGGCGAAATGTATCACTGCACGAAAACCACCGAAGCTAATCCGGGAAGTTTCCGGAATGTTTGAAAAAGGGAAATCCGACGAAGTGAAACTTTTTGTACAGAATTGCCGGTTTCGTTTATTGGACCTGGCGAAAAAATATAAAGTAAATATTGGTCAGTTTCTGCTATGTGCTCCTCCTGAAATTCAATTTGAAGAACGCGGAGGTACTTTTAAAATTGATGAGTTTAAGAATTTCAGGGAAGAGCGAGAGGAATTGATCAAGGTTTTTCCAAAAGGAAGCGATGAGCCAAAATCTTTGGTTGATATACCTGATACTTTAATAAGCTATTGTTCGGATTTCGTCTTCAAAATCCAGCGTCTCTACCTTGCAGATCCATCGCCAAATTGCGAAAAGCGAGTAAGACAGATCCGAAATGAGGTGCAAGGTTGGGGTTTTAATAAGTGAGGTTCACCGCTATCCGGTGGTTTGTTCGTAGGAGCCGTCGGCTCTTTTGAGGAGGATTTTTTTTAATTCGAGCATCATGAGGGCGGCGGTGACCTCGTTCAGGGGCAGTCCGGTGATTTCGTTGACGTTGTCTGGATAAAGGATGGAGCCGTCTGCGAAACATTGGGCGACGGTTTTTTCGGCCTCGCTTAAATTGTCGGGCAGGTAATTTCCCGGCGGTGGTTCTTTCACCCCAACGCCGGAGGATTCGAGATTTAAGTTCATTTGACCAGAGTAACGGAGTTCCTCGACCAGATCGTCCACCGAGGAAAGCAATGTGGCGCCGTCCCGGATCAAACGGTTGCAACCCCGGCTGGCCGCCTGGTCAATGCGTCCGGGCACGGCGAATAGGTGGCGTCCGTGTTCTCCGGCAAATCGGGCCGTGATCATGCTACCACCCTTAAGGTCGCTTTCCACCACGATGATGGCCTGGCACAAGCCTGAGATGAGTCGGTTGCGCATGGGAAAGGTTTGCCGGTCGGCGCGTCGTCCGAAAGAAAACTCGGAAATGACGGCCCCGGCTTCCGGTTGGGAAATGCGCCGGTAAAGTTCGAGGTTTTCCGGGGGGTAGATTATATCTATGCCGCAGCCCAGGATGGCCACCGTTTTGCCCCCGGCTTCGAGGGCGCCTTCGTGTGCTTCGCTATCGATTCCCCGAGCAAATCCGCTGACCACGCAGAACCCGAGCCGGGTTAAATCTCCCGCCAGTCGCTTGGCTATAGAACGTCCGTATAGGGTAGGTCGCCGGGTCCCCACGATGGCGACAAAAGAGGTTTCTGCAAGGATGGCGCCCTTGCAGTAAAGTCCAGCCGG